>CAJWIA010000018.1 GCA_913040765.1 uncultured Anaerolineales bacterium
CACTGTAACACTCGCATCACAAGCTGGACAACTTGAACTTAACGTGATGATGCCCATCATCGCACACAATCTTTTTGAGATGATGCAAGTGATGATTGGGGCAGTACAAGCATTTGACGAGAAATGTGTACAGGGTATTACAGCTAATAGTGCAAAGGCCGAAAACTGGCTAAATAAGAATGCAATTGTGGCAACTGCACTGAACCCATTGATAGGCTACTTAGAGGCTGGTGAGTTAGTAAAAAGCGCAATGAAACAGAATGTCTCCATTCGCCAAATAGCTACGGAACGTATCAAAGATGGAACCCTGAAACACAAAGATGAGGATCGCCTAATCACTATAGACGAAGTTGACAAAACTATAGGAAATCTACGAAATCTGACAAATGGCGGTATTCACTAGCCAATAAGCGTGCTCTAGGAGTTGTCCTTCCTAGAAATTTGACCATCCTTAGTGGGGATTGGCTCACCATGTGGACCAATAACAGGATTGCCTAAGAAAACAGCTATGCGATCCTCCAACTCCTCTGATATTACATGCTCTAACTTCTCCGCTTCATCATGTACTTGATCGGACTTATATCCTAAAGCTTCTATCAAGTACAATTCGATGAGCCTATGATGACGTATGATTTCAAGTGCAATCTTCTCACCAGTAGAGGTTAACACGACTCCCTTATGTGACGTATACTTAACCAAAATAGGAGAATTAGCAGACATCTTTTGGAGCATTCCAGTAACAGATGCAGGGGCATACCCCATTCTATTTGCTAAAGCAGAAGTAGTAACTGGACTATTTCTTTGCTGTAATTCGTAAATAGCTTTTAGATAGTCTTCAATTGCGTGGGAGAATTTACCAAATTTAGTCATTCGAACTCCTCAATTAAGCCATGGAATTATAGGAGTGTATAATCACATAGTCAAGATTGATATAATAGCAATCTCAAATATAACAAATAATGCATTCATCATTAACTCTTACTGAATCTCAAGCAACGAGTATGATAGCTCACGCCCAACATGCTTTGCCCAATGAAGCCTGTGGCTTGCTCGGAGGCAAATCAGGACATGTAAGCACTGTATATCCTGGCACTAACTCTGAGCATAGCCCAATACGTTATCTCCTCGACCCAATTGATCAATTTAACGCAATGAAAACAATTGATCAAAGTGGTGAAGATCTTATTGGAATATTTCATTCGCATCCAAAAGGCGTGGCAATCCCATCAGAAATCGATATTACTCAAGCATATTACCCTAAGGCTACCTATGTGATTTTGGCACGCCACAATGAAAAAGATTGGTATATGCGCGCCTATTATCTTGTTGAAGGTCACATCAATGAAGTAAGAATACGCAGGCTAAATACTCAACACACTATATTAGAAATCGATAATAGAACTAATTAATATGCTAACTCCACTTACTTTTGGTCTAATTATTATAGGATATGTTATTGGAGCTGTACCAGTGGGTTTACTAATAGTAAAACGCATCACAGGCAAAGATGTCCGACTGGTAGGCAGTGGTCGTATAGGCGCCACGAACGTAATGAGAGCTGCAGGAATGTGGGCAGGTGTTACAACAGCAATACTAGACTTGGTGAAAGGAGCACTACCAATTCTTATAGCCAAATTAATAATGCCGTCAGACGAATATGCATGGGTTCATGTATTAGTAGGTGTGTCAGCTGTACTAGGACACAACCATTCGATATTCCTTAGAGAATCGATAACTGACCCTAAGACAGGTCGTAAGAAGACTATATTGCGAGGTGGAGCCGGTGGAGTAACAACGGTAGGTGGTGCAATTGGATTATGGGTATGGACTGGATCCATAGTTATACCAGCAGGAGCTGCGATTTTGTTCGGAATAGGATATGCTTCAGTTGCTACCATGTCAGGCGCAATAATGACAACAATAATTATGATGGTTCGATCAAATCAGGGTTTACTACCTAGCGCTTACATCTATTATGGCGTGATGTGTTTGTTACTACAGCTATGGGCTCTCCGCCCTAATATTAGACGCCTAATTAACGGGACGGAAAGATTAATAGGATGGCGGGCCAAACGTATGACTGGCAACATGACTGCAGACCCGACTTCAATCAACCAGGACTAAAATCACAATGGCAAAAAAACGTAATACTAAACGCAAGACGAGTTCATCCAATATAGTTTTAGTAGTTTTCGGAGTAATGGTAGTAATCGCAATGGTATTGGGTCCGCTACTAACTTTACTAGAATAATCGCAAGTATATAGCCTTTCTAAGACACAGATATATTTTCCGATCCACTAGACTATCTGCAACATTACAAGCACACTAATCACGAGTATAGTAACAAGACTATATTCCACAATGGAGTGTAAATTACTCACCATCTCTGATAGATTCCTAATTAGCCCAACGGAAATGTGAAGTACTAAAAGCAATGATATAGCAACAACAATCGGTGGCAGCGCCAAATAACCTAGTACCCACACAAGCTCACCAATAATCAAACCTATGACAAAACCGTTCCAACCAGCCCTTGAGGCTGACAAACCATAACCATATAACAACCGAAAACTCAATAGTGCTATTACAACCATTGCCGCTATCGACGATATAGCAGCTCTAACCTGGATGTTTACCAACCAAAATAACCACAGCAACCCTATTGGATAGTACAGAGCAAGCAATCTGATGCGAACAGAATTTAATACCGGAAATTCTACAGCCCTATATTCTGTTATCAATACTAATACCAAAAAGGCCATACCACATAATAAGCCTGCCAACCATTCAGACTCCATTGCCCAACTATCAAGCACGATCCCTATTATTACAACGGACAACATAGGACCAATGCAATGATAATATGGCCTAATATTACGATGATCGCCCTTAAACAGCACATGACTCCTTATCATCATGTCGGTTCCAGAAATTACAGAGGCTGTAACTAATAGTATCATTATTGTTTGACTATCAACCCAAAAATGCAATGGCGACCCAAACAGCATCAACTTCACCATACGTGATGGTATTTCCAGAAACCGAGAAACCACATACCCTAATGCAAGCACTGATGTCAGCAAACTTAGTTTGTCCATTTCTAAAATGTTTTTGCTATATTCCTTAGCCATATGTATATTCTAGCAACGGCGTATAACCATGTCAAAACAAACTCAATAGTAATATGTCTATGTTACTAATACTAAAACAACTATTTCTAATAGGGCTTGGAGTAATAATAGGAGCATTAGTTAATTACCTGGCTGATCAATTACCTTCAAAAAAACGCCTATCATATCCACATTGTTGTCATTGTTTCAAGCCGCTAGCACCTAAAATGTGGTTCGCGTCAATTAGTTTTATTGTAGGTGGTTGCAGGTGTGGCAACAAGATATCACACAGATCAATCTTGGTGGAATCAATTTTTGCCATATTGCTGCCATTAATTTATGAGGTTATATCGACTACTGCTCATTTCGGTATAACTAGTTCTCTATTAGCTTGTTTCTTTCTAATCATTGTGATTGATATAGAACACAAACTCATCCTAAACTCAGTAATAATTCCCGCTGCATTCATTGCACTGGCATATGGTATGCAAACCAACAATCAAGACATATCAATAATTTTGGCATCAGGAATAGCAGGATATCTGTTAATGCTACTCGTATTTTTTGGCGGAAAACTTTATTGGAAGTTATTGCTCAAGAACAAGGGTTTATCTCGTGACTTTGTCGTGTTTGGAATGGGAGACGTAAGGCTTGGAGGACTCATAGGATTGGCAACAGGATGGCCAGAACTACCTCAAGCTATCGCAGTATCCTTCATCAGTAGCGGTATATTTGCCATTGCTATCAGAGCAAGTAGCAAATATAAACCTCTCACTGTACTGCCATTCAGTCCCTTTTTAGTAGTAGGTGCTTTGATTGCCTTATTACTTTCATGATTGAAAAACCGTCACCAACTCTTATATTCACTAAAAAGTACTATGATAGGCCGCATCATGTATTGAGGTATAGTAGTGCACTTCTCTGGCTCTTGACGCTGAGATATAATCATTTGTAATGACTAAATCAAGAATATCGGATCGTATCACAGAAGTATATCTAGCAGCTGGTACACTAATGTTTGTTGGTTGGGGAGGAATGCTCGCACTGCTTTTGTTCACAGTACCAACTGTGGACGCACGATGGATGTTTTTCCTGCTTGCTCTATCAGCTTTAACCGGTACGGCAATACCATTTATCATATTTCTTTCAAAACGCTTTGGTAAAACTCCTATAAGTGTTAATGTTCTTATAAGAAGAGCAATATGGGTTGGAGTTATTGGATGCATACTTGCATGGCTACAACTAGGACGTACTCTAACCTGGACCATCAGTCTATTAATAGTTACTGTTATAGTGGGAATTGAATGGCTTATAGAAATACGTGAGCGCAGCCTATGGAATCCCGAGAATGCCAATGAAGAATGAACATTTGCGGTCACTTCCATCGGTAGATAAACTGCTAAATGTCAAAGATATACAAATTCTTGAAGGCTCATTTGGTCGTCCCCTTGTGACCGAAGCAGTACGCAATGTTCTCAAAATAGAACGAGAAAATCTCCTTCAATGCAATAGTGCCCAAGGATCTACTTACAATGAGTTAGCTATTAAAATAGAAGAGTGGCTTCAAACAGAAACTTCCTTGACACTCCAACCTGTCATCAATGCAACTGGGGTTATTCTTCATACAAATTTGGGTCGTGCACCGTTATCTAAGGAGGCCCAGGAAGCAATTCTGACAATATCCAAAGACTACAACACACTAGAGTATGATCTTGATTTAGGACAACGTGGACCACGTGGCGCAGATGTAGACAATCTGATTTGCCGAACTACAGGAGCCGAAGCTGCTTTAGTGGTAAACAATAATGCAGCGGCAGTTGTGTTGATACTGAAAGCCTTAGCAGAACGACGAGGTGTAGTAATTTCCCGAGGACAGCTTGTAGAAATAGGAGGAGGATTTAGAATACCAGATGTTATCAAACAATCGGAAGTAAATTTAGTTGAAGTAGGCACGACTAACAGAACTCATCCACACGATTATCATCAAGCCATAAGAGAACAACACAACAACGTTGCATTAATAATGAGGGCTCACCATAGTAATTACAATATTGTCGGATTCGCAACCGAGCCCAATCTGCAAGAGCTGGTATCAATAGGATTAGAGCATAACGTCCCAGTATTAGACGATCTTGGATCAGGCACATTACTTGACACTTCCACTTTTGGTCTAACACATGAGCCAACTGTACAGGATAGTTTGAATGCCGGGGCAAGTCTTGTCTGCTTTTCAGCTGACAAATTGTTGGGCGGACCACAAGCAGGCATCATAATTGGCAACAAACACCTTGTCAACACACTCAGAAACCATCCGCTTGCCAGAGCCATTAGAGCAGATAAACTATGTATTGCAGCTCTTTCAGCCACATTACTTCATTACATAAAAGATGAGGCTACCGAAAAAATACCTGTCTGGCAAATGATAGCCATGGACATTGGTACAATCAAAACACGGGCTCAGAGGGTAGTTAATCAGGTAGGCGGAACACTTTTGTCCGGATTATCAACTATTGGTGGTGGCAGTTTACCAGGCGAGACTTTGCCAACTATTTTAGTGGGTTTGAGAGTAGAATCATCTGAACAACTTGCTCAGGACATGCGCAATAATAAGATAATAGTTCGTATCCAAGACAACCAAGTAATGCTAGATCTTCGTACAGTACTACCACATCATGATGACAAGCTGATATCTATACTAAACGATTTGCTGAGTGTATGTGTATAGGAATATGAAAACAGATATAGATCATCTAATGAAGGAACGCAATCTTGACGCACTTTTTGTCAGTGGTAGTACGCGAGACAATCCAGCCATGTACTATTTGACTAATGGAGCCAAGATAGGAGAATACAGTCTTTTAGTAAAGCAACCCGGTAAAGATGCCATCTTAATTGTGATCGGAATGGAACGAGATGAAGCCAGTGCTTCGGGATTGCCGATTATTGAGCTTAGCCATTTTAATTTACCCAAACTATTACAGGAAGAATCCGGCAACAAACTATTAGCTCATGCACGCATGCTTGTATCAATCTTTCAAGAATTAGAGATTACTGGCAGAATTGGTGTCTATGGACGAGAAGAACAAGGGTTTACTTTAGCACTTTACAAAGAGTTAGAATCACGATTGCCAGATTTGATTTTTGTAGGGGAATCTACACCTAATTTGTTGCAAACTGCCCAAACCACTAAAGACGACCAAGAGATGATGCGAATTCGTGACCTATCTGAGAGAGCCCTCCATGTTGTCAGCGAAACTCGAAACTACATTAGTGCTCACACCGTTAATGACGGACAAATTATGACCCAGAAAGGTATCCCATTAACTATAGGAGATGTGAAAAGTCGTATCCGCCGCTGGAGTGTGGAATCTAATCTTGAAAATCCGGAAGGATTGATATTTGCGACAGGACGGGATGCAGGTATTCCTCACTCACGCGGACAGGATAAAAAGCCGCTACGTGTTGGTGAAACCATTGTATTCGATTACTTTCCTTGCGAATATGGCGGAGGATACTTTTACGATTTCACACGGACTTGGTGTATAGGACATGCATCTCCTAGAATAGAACAATTGTACAAAGAAGTGATAACAGCATATGATCTGTCTTTGTCTAATCTTCATGTGGGACAATCTTGCTCTACAACACAGAAACTAGTAAATGATTATCTAGAACATCAAGGACATCACACTACACGGAGCCATCCAGGAACAAATAGGGGCTATGTGCACACCCTAGGTCACGGTATCGGTCTCAGTGTACACGAACATCCACGTCTATCCGAAACAGCTTCTGAAGACGATATATTACAGGCGGGTATGGCCCTAACTATAGAACCGGGGTTATACTATCCAGAAGACAATATTGGAATTAGAGTTGAGAATTACGTTTGGCTTAATCCTGCAACAGGATGTCCTGAACATATTGGAGAATTTGACAGAGAATTGGTCATCCCGATATAAATGAGAGGAAGGTAACTGTGACTGTACGAATTCTTGGAATTGAAACCTCATGTGACGAAACAGCTGCTGCAGTAGTCGAGGAAGGCTCAGTAATCATCTCAAACGTTGTAGCATCACAGAACGAAATACATGCTCAATATGGCGGAATATACCCAGAGATCGCATCTCGTGTCCACATAGAAACAATTCACAATATAGTCACAACAGCCCTATCCGAAGCACATGTCAGCCTAGACGATATATCAGCAGTAGCAGTAACACGAGGCCCAGGATTAATTGGCTCTCTTCTTGTTGGTATAAATACTGCCAAGGGCATTGCATTAGGTAGACATATACCATTACTAGGTATAAACCACCTAGAAGGGCATATATATTCATTGTGGTTAAGCGACCATGCTGATGAAGTAGAATTTCCGGTTCTAGCACTAATTGTGTCAGGTGGACACACAGAAATGTTACTCATTAAAGATCATATGCAATATGAACGATTGGGAGGTACATTAGATGATGCCGCAGGTGAGGCATTTGACAAAGTCGGTAGATTGTTAGGATTACCCTACCCTGGTGGACCTAACTTAGAAAATACAGCTCTAATGGGAAACTCGTCTAGTTTTGACTTTCCTCGCATTTGGCTAGACAACAGTTGGGACTTCTCCTTCAGTGGCCTCAAAACAGCTGTGGTTCGTGAAGTTCAGCAACGTTTCCCAGAACTAGATATGGGACGGAGTGCCTCTTCAGTAGATTTGCCTGTCGCTGACTTAGCTGCCAGTTTTCAAGAAGCTATAGTAGATGTACTCAAGGAAAAATCAATTCAAGCAGCTGAAAAATACAATGCCAAATGCATATTTGTCAGTGGTGGTGTCTCAGCAAATACAACTTTACGCAAAGCAATTGTCGATCGAGCAGGGGATTTGCCAGTTTACTTTCCACCGAAATTTTTATGCACTGACAATGCTGCAATGATTGCAGCTGCAGGCTATAAACGTTTTGAGGCCGGTCAACGTGATGATTGGAATATTGATGCTAAACCTTCCTGGCCACTAGGTCTTTAATACTTAGACTTCGTTAACCAGAACACAAATAATCGGTCTGCGCCGTATCTCATTATAGAAAAACTTTGAGAGGGACTTTTCCACTCGAGTCACAATTTTGTCGTCAGAGTTGTCCTTTACTATAGATACTACCTTCTCTTTAGCTTTAAGAAACAATTGTTCCGAATCACGTACGTAGACAAAGCCTCGCGATGTAAGAACAGGGGCATCTAACAGTTCACGTGTTTCGACATCAATCATCATATTTACGACAACGAATCCATCGCTGGCTAAACGATCCCGCTCACGCAGTACCTGCGGACCAATGTCTCCAACACCGGTCCCATCTACATAAACATATCCTCCAGGACTCCGGTCACCAATTGTTAATGAATCAGATGTCAACTCCAGTATTGTACCGTTTTCAACTACAGCTACATTGTCAGCAGGTACGCCTACCTGATGAGCCAAAGCAGCATGCGCATGCAACATGCGCAATTCTCCATGTACCGGAATAAAGAATTTAGGCTTTACCATTCTAATTAGTTGTTTTTGTTCCTCAGACTTTGCATGTCCAGAAACGTGTACAGGAAGTAAAGGATCATAAATCACTTTGGCACCACGCTGTATAAGTTTATTAATAGTGCGAGAAACCACTTCCTCGTTTCCTGGTATCGGATGGGCAGATAAAATGACAGTATCCCCATCTTCCAAATCAAACTGGCGATTACGTCCAACAGACAGTCTGCCTAGTATCGAGGAGGGTTCACCTTGAGAACCAGTCATCATCAATGTGACTTTGTTATTAGGTAAACCTAGCGCCTGATCCAGTGGAACCAGCACGTCATGTGGATCCTGCAAATACCCTAGCTTTTTTGCAAGTTTAGAATTTACTACCATCGATGTACCAACCAACGCAACACGCCGTCCGTTCCTATAAGATGCATTAATTACTTGCTGAACACGAGATATTAATGATGCAAAAGTTGCTACCAATACACGGCCATTAGCAGCACGAAACGATTCGTCAAAAGCACCATCGATGATGGCCTCTGAGCGAGTCCAGCCAGGCTGATCAGCATTTGTAGAATCTGACAAAAGTGCGAGAACACCTCTACCCGCAAAATCCCCAATTTTCGTGAAATCAGTTGGCCAGTCATCAGCAGGAGTTTGATCAAGCTTAAAGTCTCCGGAGTGGACTACCAATCCTATTGGTGTAGTGATACCTAGTCCAACCGCATCCGGAATGCTATGACACACGTGGAAAAACTCCACTTCAAATGGGCCAATATTAACGCTGTCACCAGCATTAACTTCTATGAGTCTATCTACATCGTATAATTTAGCAGCCCGCAGCTTCGCCTCAACCAAACCACATGTTAAGGGCGTAGCATATATTGGAGCATCAACTTTATCTGCAATATGCCGTATTGCTCCAGTATGATCTTCATGACCATGCGTTATCACAATACCACGCACACGATCAAACTTGTCATCTAGATATGTTAAATCAGGAATAATATAATCTATGCCCCACATATCATTTTCCGGAAACATCAAACCCGAATCAACAATGAGTATGTTTTTTCCATACTCAAACACCATCATATTCTTTCCAACTTCCCCTAAACCTCCTAAGGGAATTATTCTAAGTACTTTTTTACTCATACATTATTACTCCAACAAAAAACCCGCCGGCAATTACTGCCCGTCGGGTTACATTCTTTCCAGTTATCCAGTTGTCACTCATAACCAACTAGCTTACTCTTATCCTAAAAACGGCCCCATTTAGACAAACCAGATAATATTCTGCGCGAAGTGTATCATATAGCATACAGCCTGTCAAAGATTAGTATTACCTAAGTAAATGCAGGTATAATTGAGTAGTAAAGAGCATATACGGACAAAATAACCATGGTCGGTATGTATGCAACTGGGAGCCAATACCAGACATGTTTGTAATTTGGCCAACAATTCTCCAAATACCTTGCCCATCCAAGGAGTCCAGCCACATAAAACAAAGCAAATGGTAATAGGGCTGGGAACAGATAACGACCTTGATGCTGGACAAACTCTACGTTGTACTGAATATATTGCACGATCACGATTAATAATGTGTAGAGAATAACTAACCGATATAGTTTGTCAATGCTTGAATTCAAAATTCTGAATCTAAGCAACAGATAATTACCAATAACAATGATAATCAAAAGGATAGTAAGTAGACGCAACACGATCGGCTTCATAGGAATTGCCATCCATCCAAACTGGCCCCAGAAACTATTAAAGGTAGTTTGCATAAAGCGCCAGCTCAAGCCAAGTATACCGAACTTTTCTAGCCAATCAAATGTACGTGGCTGCCCCACTACGACTTCGGAATGATTTATCAGTCCTAGAAAATCTGGCCAACCATAGACTAATATATTGCGCAACCACCATGCTGCACCGATAAACATAGCAGGAACTAACAATTGCAATAAATAAGATAATTTGACCTCCCGCTCTTGAATTCGATGTATAGCTGCCACAATAGCCACTATGGCCAGCACATATACTGTTGCCTTTGTCAGAAACGCGATACCCACTACTATTCCAATTACCCATGGTTTCGTACGGCGCATAATTAACCACAAACCCAAAATCATACATGCTTCAGCCATACTATCATTATTCACAGAGGACATCATTGCTAAATGCTGAGGCAGAAAAGCAATAAATCCGGAAACTGATAATGTAATAGGTAACTTCCCTGGGAAAATAAGGTTGATTGCCATTGCAGACAATACAATCACACATGCTCCTAGAACCAATGAAAACAAACGTAATGCTAACAACGAGCCATCGAACACAACAAAGATTGGTGTAGCCAAAAGGTAGTACAAAGGTGGCTGGTGGGCTTCATATCTCAGCAAATCAATACTCATGTGACTTGGAAAACCATACTGAAGTAACTCGCTAATATACTTTTGGTCATAATCACCCAAATCTAAAATAGGTAAGGACCCAGTCTCAGCGATATGTTTAATGTAATTGTAGTGAGCAGGTTCATCCGGAGCTTGCCATGCAGGAGTATTGACAGCATAGAGCATTCCTATAGCTAAATACACGAGCAGAATTAGGCTAACGCCAACAGTATATGCATTAGACAATTTGTTCATATTGCCTAATCTCCCAGACGATCCATCTCCTGTAACACAATTTCTTCATCAAGTTTTTTGAAAAGAGGAGAGGGTTTGCGAATAGATTGTCCTTGGACTAATGCACTAGGCTCCCATTTTCCTATAGCGCCTTTATTAGAATATTCAAGTACAACATAAGACAATGGCTCTTCTCCAACATTTCTTGTAGATTGATTGCCAAAAAGTGTGTCATCATACCCCATATAATTGTGCAATTTTTCTGAGCTAAATGGCAAAAAGGGTGAGAAAATAATTTTCAGCGAATCGATAGCTTGTAACGCAGTGTATATCGACCTAGAAGCCTTATCTGGATCTGACTTTATGGTAGACCAAGGCTCTTGTTCCTCAAGATATTTGTTGACCTCGGCGGCCAATCTCATAGCTTCCTGCAGGGCTGCTCGCAACTTTATTGCTTCTAACAAATCGCCAACATCATCAAAACCTGATTTGATGACATCAAGCAATTTGTAATCCTCAGGACACAAATCACCTGGCATAGGTACTCTAGCGTCAAAGTTTTTGTATGTAAAGCTCAATACTCGGTTGACAAGATTTCCCCAAGTTGCCACCAATTGATCATTGTTACGCTGCCGAAACTCAGCCCATGACCAATCTGTATCTTTAGTTTCTGGCATATTAATAGTGAGGTAATAGCGCACTGGATCAGGGCCATAACGTTCTACGACATCTTGTCCCCAAACCGCCCAGTTGCGACTCCCTGATATCTTCTCGCCTTCTAGATTCATGAATTCATTTGCTGGTACATCATAGGGCATATTGAGAGAGCCGTCAGGGTCATCAGGAAAAATTCGTCCTACACCTGCTAATTCTGCTGGCCAAACAACAGCATGAAACGGTATATTGTCTTTACCAATAAAATAATAGCTCCGTGCTTCCGGTTGATACCACCAATTGTGCCACAGTGAAGGATTGCCTTCATTTGATGCCCATTCAATCGAAGCAGATAAATATCCTATAACTGCCTCAAACCATACATAAAGACATTTTCCATCCCATTCGTGCAAAGGCACAGGAATACCCCAATCTAAATCTCGAGTAATCGCACGGCCATGCAAACCAATTTCATTGACTGTGTAGCGCGATGGCTTAATCACATTAGAACGCCAATGAGTCTTGTCTTTTGCAAGATACTCACTGATTTGCGGAGCTAATTTTGCCAAGTCAAGAAAAAAATGTTCAGTATCACGCAATTCTAAGGATAGGTTTCCTGTCCTAGATCTCGGATGTACTAGTTTCTTACCATCAAGAATACTGCCACAACCATCACACTGATCCCCCCGAGCATTTTCATATCCACATAAATAACACGTGCCTTCTACATAACGATCCGGTAAGAATCGATTTTCGTTTGGAGAGTACCACTGTTTTTCCGTCTCTCTGTAAAGATAGCCATTATCTAAAAGCCGCTTGAAGATAGTCTGAGATATTTCAAAGTGATTCTCAGATCGAGTGGTGGTGAATAGATCATACGTAATACCCAACTGCATGAATAGATTTAGAAAACCATTGTGAAAATTCTTGTATATCTCACTAGCGCTCTTACCTTCCGCGTCAGCCCGCACGGTAATTGGAGTACCATGAGCATCCGAACCTGATACCATCAAAACGTGATTCCCACAAAGTCTATGATAACGAGCAAAAATATCTGCGGGCAAATAAGCTCCCGTAATATTTCCTACATGAATCTCTGCGTTAGCATAAGGCCAAGCAACAGCTACTAATATATTTTTTGACATAGTATCTAGATTATAAAGAAAATCCGCCAGTTAAGACTATGGGAAGAGATAAATAAATCTTAGACAAAGGGAGTATTAAAGTGAACTGAGCATTTTACTAACCATGTTTGATAGAATTCAACACCTCTTCGCCATGATTAGCAGGCTTGACTTTCGACCATACTTTCAAAATCTTACCCAACTCATCAACAATATACGTAATTCGATACATCCCCATATATGTACGTCCATTGCGTTCCTTTTCTCCCCATGCATAATACGATGAAGACATAGAATGATCCACATCGGATAACAACACGAACGGGAGATTATATTTGGATATAAAGTTGTCA
>CAJWIA010000019.1 GCA_913040765.1 uncultured Anaerolineales bacterium
CGTACTAACACTTCTTTCATGCTAGCATAGTCATCTGGGTTGTCAATTGTTCGTATCGTGAAACGACGATAATGCGATTTGTCAGGTATGCCCTGATGAAACACTACCATGCTTCCTGTAATCTGCTCGCCCTGTGTGTGGGATATATCAAAACACTCAATACGATTAGGTGTTTTGGGTAGAAGTAGACTTGATTTTAGTTCAGCAAGTGCTGCTTCCTGTTTTTGTGTATCCAAGTGCCATTGAGATCTGACAGCGTCTAAGGTCACCGAAGCATTCTCTGTGGCCATTAGTACAAGTTTTCGTTTTGAACCACGTTGTGGCACTACTAGCTTTGTCTTGGAATTGGGCTGGAGGCTACTCAACCACTTCTCAATAATTGGAGTCTCTGTTATCTGTTCAGGCAGTAGTATTTCGCTTGGTACGAAGGTTGATACGTGATAGAATTGTTTCACAAATGCAGCAAGTATTGATGCATTGTGTTCGTCAGCTGTACCTTCTAATAAGTAGTAATCGCGACCAATAAGTTTACCTAAACGTACAAAAAACACTTGTACGCATGCGTCGTTCTTTTTTCTTGCTAAGGCTACTACATCCATATCTGTTTTATGAGTACCGATAACTTGTTGTTTAGCTACCACCTTATCTATTGCGTGAAGTTGGTCTCGCAATGCTGCTGCTTTTTCGTACTTTTGTTGCTTAGATGCAGAATGTATTTCATTACGTATTCTTCTAACAACAGGTTCTGTGCGGCCCTGTAAGAAGCTACATAAATCGTCTATCATTAGACGGTAGTCGTCCTCGCTAGTGTTACCAACACAAGGGGCATTACACAACTTTATATCCCAGTACAAGCAAGCACGCTTGTCAGCTCCAGTAATCACTCTATCGCATGTTAAATAAGGGAATATTTTTCGTAGCAAACTTAGGCTTTGGTGAACTGCCCATACGTTTGTATATGGACCAAAATAGCGATGTCGACTATTCTTTTCCACTCGCTTGCGAGTGACAGTTACTTTGGGGTACCGATCTCCCCAGTGAACCTTTATATATGGGTAACGCTTATCGTCTTTCCAACGCACATTGTATTTGGGTTTGTAACGATTAATCAAGTTGTATTCTAGCAGCAGGGACTCGAGCTCTGAACTCTGGATAATCCAGTCAATATCAATAATTTTTCGCACAAGCTCGCGTGTGCGAGGACTGTGTTGTGATGAGCTTTGGAAGTAAGAACGTACTCTTGTTCGTAGGTTTGTTGCTTTGCCTACATACAGTACCTTGCCGCCCACATCCTTCATTAAGTAGCAGCCCGGTTTGATAGGTAGACTTCTAAGTTGTTTGTCTATTAAGTGCTTTCTGCTATGCATCAGCAAGATTGTAGCACGTAGTTGGGTTATAAGCCGTAATATACGTTGGTTAGGCCCCTGTAAATTTCATGGCAATATTCCTGTGCTATAATCCACGACTAATATGAGTAGAAAAATATGTCAGAGGTTGTTAAGTAGCGTCCTTGTTGTAGTAATGTCTAGCGGTATATATACAAGATCGCTGGCTGCGCCTCAATTTCAAACTAATTTGCTCACCAACCCTGGTTTTGAAAGCTCGTTTGCTGCAGATGGTGTAGGCACCGGATGGCTGAAATGGGTCGTTTCTGGAACACCTACATTTAAACAGATAACAAGTACCACAGACACAAGACGAGTAACTGAAGGTGCCAATGCCCAGCAGATAGAAGGTGCCAACATTGCATACTCTGCAGGGTTGCAGCAAGTAGTCAATGGGCTAACAGTTGGGAAGACTTACAGGTTTACGGCGTATGGTCATGCATGGGCAAGTACTGGAGATGATTCGGGCACTTCTACAGATACCATTAATTTAAGAATAGGCATTGGTCCGGGCAGTACATATGCGGCTGATGCCAATATTACCTGGTCAGGCGTTTACACTTATACTGATACATATGGTCTCATGAGCGTCGAAGTTGTTGCTACTGATATTACGGCTACAGTATTCACTTGGGCGGAAGCAACGGCTGCTCGTAAACATAATGATGTATATTGGGATAATGCTTCGTTTGTGGAAGCCGGATCTGCGATAGCAACGGAAGCTAGCTCTGATGCTACAGTTGAAGCGACCGCACAGACAGCACAAGCTACTCAGGCTCCTAGCGTGCTTGTGGCCCCAACTGATTTTCCTATGCCAACCCCTGACGACACCGGCCAAATCATATATTATGTAAAACCAAATGATAATCTGGTGCATATTGCTACTATTGCTTGTGGCGAAACTATGGAGTGTGTAGAGAAAATTAGACTCCTAAACCCGGGACAAAACCTTGATATTATTTACCCCGGCCAGAAATTGATAATTGGGGAAACACAAAATGTGGTTTCTCCAAATGGAAGTGCAGAACTCAGCGAGACTCTTGAGTCGTCAGACAGCACAACGTCGGATATACAAGATACAGAATCGACAGATAGTATTGTTGAAGAATCGTCCGAAGGAATGGAAAACGTAGAACAAGATTCTGAAGTTGTTGAATCAACTCCCACGCCAGACGAAACAGGGGCTATCTGCGTGACATTGTATTCTGATATTAATGGAAACGGAGTGCTAGATTCAGGAGAAAGCTTGGTGACTGATGGAACTTTCAGTCTTGTGGACTTAGAAAACGGCGAGACCGTTGACACTTATAACACTGATGGGACAAGCGAACCCTACTGTTTTAGCGAGCTGGCTACAGGAACATATAGGGTGGTATCAACAGCCCCTGTCGGTCACACGCCTACCACTAGAGTTGACTGGGACCTAACTTTAGCAACAGACAGTACTGCAAACCTTGAATTTGGAGCTCAATTTACGGGAGAGAACATAGAAACCGCTACTGTTGAGCCAGAAAATACACCTCTTCGACCTGCATTGATGGGAGCGTTTGGAGTAATGTTGTTGCTGTCTGCTGCTGGCATAGCAGGTTATATGGTTGTAAGTAGGCGTAAATAAACCCACAAAGCAGTTCTTAGCAAAATATAATGTTCTATTATTGAGCCCCTACATTGAAGGGTGGTAGATAACCCTTTGTACCAACATATTGATCAACTGAAGTCCAGGGACAATTAACATATGGGTTTTTGCCTTTTTATAAAAGCTCTCATACGTTCAGCATATAAGGAAAACGCAAAGAAATATAGATGTTACTCTATTGTGTGAATATATTGCTATGTTACTACCATGCTGTGAGCCTTTCCTTTTACACCCATCGTTTCATCGCTTTTATTTTACGCGGCATATATGCTTCATCAGCCTAAAGCACCTTTATGTACGTGTAACACTTTCCAGCTTATACTGGATTAGCTTGTTTTAATAAATTGCTTGCTATGGCTTAGTGTGTCACGGTGCTATAATTTTTATGTGCCAAAATACAACCGCAATAGTATCCGGATGGCAATCTTACTTCCATTAGGTGCATTTGTACTTCGAGTTATTAGGTTAGATTATAAACCTCTATGGTGGGACGAGGGACGTAATGTTTTTTTCGCTAACTTAGATTGGCAAAGCGCAGCAAATGTAGCAGTAAGAAGTGGGGATGTGAACCCACCTGTATACAGGATGTTGTTAAGTGCTTGGATGTCAACTGTTAGTCCATCACCCCTCACTATTAGATTGCTTTCCGTTTTCTTTGGAGTGCTCACCGTTGCGGTGATATACAGGTTTGCAGTAGAAATATTTAATAGGCGTGTTGGTACCATAACAGGTGTCTTGAGTGCGTGTGCACCTGCTTTTATCTATTATTCCCAGGAAGCTAAAGGATACACATTGATGGTGCTAGCTGTTGTATGGTCGTCCTGGGTTTGGTACCGTCTTCATAGCAGCACACTTAATAAACAACAAAGTTTGTGGTGGTCAGCATCTATCGCTACTTTTATGGGAGCTGGCTCACACTATTTCTATTTTCTCTTTGTGTTTACACAAATAGTGTGGACTGCAGCGTGGTGTTGGTTGCCTGATGGAAATAAAAGAACTACACCTAACACAAAACATCTGGTTAAGTGGATAGCAGTACAAACACTAGGCGTAACACCTATTCTTATTTACTCCTGGCATTCGATAATAGCACTGATGGCTGGCTCTAAGGGCAGTCTGTCAGGAGGATTACCTTTCCATATTCCATCTTTAGACGATTTGGCACGATGGGGAGCTACAACGATGCTAGAGTCGTCAAACCCTTACAGACATGTGAGCCTATTTCTAGGTGAGTTTTTCCACGAAAACATTATTGGTCCGAACTCGATGTCCAACCTAAGATTGGTGATCGGATCAACTGTACTGGTAGCTATTTATATGGGTTTGAGAAGGTATTCTTCGAAAGTGTTTCCTAAAAAGAATCTGGTGATGTGGGTATTTATACCGTCTATCCTCAGCCTGATATTTTCTTTTATGTTTAGTTATTATTATGCGAGATTCCTTATTTTTGTCTTGCCAGCAATATTCTTACTAATAGCTAGTGGCTTACAGTCACTATGGAAAAGTGGCAGGGTGCTATTCTTTGCAACAGGGTTGGCGCTATTGGTTGTGTGGACTGGGTACCTGTCAAGCTACTATACAGACCCGGGAGATATTGATGAAGACTGGCGAGGGCTTGTAGACTACTTGGCTCAGGCGCATCGACCCGGAGACCTGGTAGTTCATACTTATGACTGGATGCAAGGTTACATTCATGTCTACACAGAATCTAATGACGATTTCGACTATTTTTATGTTGCTGGACTAAACACCAAATCACTTGCATCGATGTCTGTAGCCAGAGAAAGACTTTGGTTGCTAGACTATGAGAATACACCTTTTAGTTATGGCAATTGGCCTGGTGCTTGGATGCGTGAACATTATGCGCTAGCTGGCACACACACATTTGGAAATTCTTCCATAAGTGCTTTCGTACACCCCGACAATCTAGGCAATGTTGACAGGAGTGTTCGGTTCACTAATGGTATTGAAATGAATTGGGTGCCAGTAGAATATAAGAGAAACTCCGGGGACGCAGTTGCTGTCGAGTTGGTTTTTGGCGCCCCGACCAAGAGATTAGATGCGTATCAGATATTCTTACACTTGTTAGATAGTGAAGGAAAATTGATTGCCGGCAATGATATTGGCCCATACAATAATCTGCGACCCACGGTAACATGGAGTGCTGGAGAAATAGTACATAGTCCCCACGCCTTGTTGCTCCCATTTGATATTGTGGCTGGTGAATATGAACTACATGCTGGGATGTATAGTATAGAGACTGGCATGCGGTTACTAACAGAGAATGGCAAGGAGTCAGTAAGGCTTGGTTTAGTCGAAATACCGCAGAAAAAGTTCTGACCAATCAAGACAGCCATTTAACCAATCTAATAATACCCATATGTGCTGGTCTTCGATGAGCTGATTCATTATGTCTTTGAAGAATGTCTGTACGATTCTCGTGGTAGTATGAATATGCACGTAACAACATTTCACTGTTGTTAAGAGTGGGATACCAGCCTAGCTCATGCTTAATCCTAGTAGTATCAAATTGAAAATCTTCCGCTATCATTTTGTACTGGTACGGTCCTAGCGGAGAAAGATGTAACCAGTGTGCTATCTTCATGGCAAGTAACGTTGCGTTTTTTGGGAGTGAACGAACCTTAGACTTGGTTCCTGCATGCTCTATAACGTGTTCGTAAACTGTGCGTAGGTCGGGCACATTGTCAGAACCGACGTTAAAGATCCGTGAACCTTCGTATGACAATGCTTGTATGCATGCTTTGGCTAGATCAGGAGCATAAACAAACTGATAACGATTTCGTCCAGTACCAACCGTCCATACAGTACGGCCTTCGTCAATGAATTCGAATAGTATAGCTAAGAGACCTAGACGCCCCTCGTCGATGATAGTGGGACATCTGAGTATTATGATATCTAAATTGTTGGAATAATCCAGTAAGAGGGTTTCCGCCTCTAATTTCGATAGCCCATAGATTTCTACTGGGTTAGGAATGTCTTTCTCTTGTACAGGTCGATCAAAACTTTGGCCCCAGAGACAGTTAGTGGAAGTGAAAATCAACTTGGCTGTTCCTGATTCAACAGATGCATTTGCAATGTTACGGGTGCCTCCCACATTTGATTCCCATAGCAAGCTTTTGTCGGGGATATCGTGAGCAAGCATAGCTGCACAATGGAATACAGCATCAAACTTATGTTCATTGAACAACCGTTTTACTAGTTTCGGGTCTCGGATATCACCTTGTACTGTAACTAAGTTGGGGTGACTGTAATCATCGTTGTGAAGATCCAATCCCACACATGTATATCCTTGTGTGAGCAGCTGTTTTTTTAGTATATCGCCGAAGAACCCAGAACTACCAGTTATTAGCAAAGGTTTGTTGGTCATATTTTCGTACTCATTTCAACAAACATTATAACCTTCTTGTTATTATCGTTGGCCGAAAAAATGTCCTTGACATATGTAGATTTATTGCATAAGCTATGTAATCCCCCAAACAAAATGTGAACAAGTCCGCCAGGGTCTTGTGCCCAGAAAACATCGGGCAATGAAATCAACACTTATTGTATGGGGGAATTTTATTCTTGAAACAAGATTTAACGGGTAAATCAATGTTCAAAGTCAAACCTAGTAATCCGTTCGCAATGAGCGCTATATTAATAGGTCTTGCGTGTTTTTTATCACCTGTGTTAACAGTGAGTGCTACTGGTTTACAAGATGTTGTTATGCATCAGATGCGATGTAAAGGCAAATCACCAACCTTATCGGTACGATCGTCTCCTGGAACTGAGTTTAAAGAAATAGCAAGGGTGAGCGCTATAAACGGTGTTGTTGTTGGGGATTTTGTTGACGGTTGGTACCGACTCTTAGGTAATACTGCAGTTGAAGGCTGGGTGTCGGCTAGGGATATCAACGGATGTGACTCGGAAAACCTGGCGTTTATGGGGAAAACAGAGCATGAAATGCGAATGGAGCTCGCAAGTGCTGGTTACCCTTTTGCAGGTTCAGCTTCACCAGATGAAATTTTACGTGTGTATGCTAATACAGCTGTGGGTATAGACACAAACAACAATGATAATGGAAACCTTGTTCATTACAGGCCGGGGCACATGTCGTTGTCTACACGCTGGGCTTCGCAGGTTTCTCCAGACAACTCTCTACCTGACTATCCGAGACCTCAATTGGTGCGGAGTCAATGGTTGAATCTTAATGGTATGTGGGGCTTCCAGAGTGCAGTTGCGAACGAGTATCCACCTTTTAATAAAACACTTTCCAATAATATATTAGTGCCCTTTCCTCCTGAATCAGCGCTGTCAGGAGTAATGAGTCATATAGACCGCGCATGGTACAGACGCGAGATTGAGATTCCATTAGTCTGGAACAATCAGAGAATAATACTCCACTTTGGTGCAGTGGACTGGGAAGCTACAGTGTATATTAATGGACACCATGTAGGCACTCATCAGGGTGGGTATGACCCTTTCAGTTTTGATGTTACAGGTTTTCTCCATCAGTCAGGACCCCAAGAGATTGTTGTCGGTGTGTTCGATCCAACAGATAGTGGAGAGCAGGCACGCGGCAAACAAGTGCACAACCCTATAGATATATGGTACACAGCCTCTACAGGGATATGGCAAACAGTGTGGTTAGAGCCTGTGTCTGCAACTCATCTGGACTATTTGAGGATTACACCAGATGTAGATCGCAGCGGGATTGTAGTGGAAACAGGGGTTGTAGGAGATTTGTCGTCGGTAATAGCACATCTGAAGATAAGCTCTAAAGGCAAGTTGGTTTCGAGTTATTCAGTCCCAGTAAACCAAAACTATTTCATTCCAATAAGAAATCCTGTACTCTGGTCCCCAGACAATCCTCATCTTTATGATGTAGAAATAAATATTGTTAGTAATGGTACGATTGTTGATAAGATCACTAGCTATTTTGGTTTACGAAAGATTTCGATATCATATACTGGGAATGTGCCACGGATACATCTTAATGGACGTCCGCTGTTTCATGTAGGAGTTCTTGACCAAGGCTATTGGCCGGATGGTTTATACACAGCACCTACGGATGAGGCACTTGCATACGACATTGATATGGCCAAGCAGTTTGGTTACAATCTTGTACGAAAACACATGAAAATTGAGCCTCAACGTTGGTATTATTGGGCAGATCACAAAGGGATTTTGGTATGGCAGGATATGCCAATGGGAAACAACTGGTCTGACTGGGGAAAACACATTTACAACAAAGAACTAAAACAAATGATATTGAATCTTTACAATCATCCCTCTGTAGTAGCTTGGGTGTTGTTTAATGAGCGTTGGGGAGAATTTGATGTTAGTGGAGTTACTGAGCATGCAAAAACATTGGACCCATCACGATTGGTAGTTGGCGCTACAGGATATGCTGACGAAGGTGCTGGCGATATAGTAAGTTATCATTCATACAATCAGATATATTTTCCTGAAGTCAGCAATGGTGAAGCACGGATTCTTGCAGAGTGGGGAGGACTGGGTTTGCCAGTGAGCGGACATTTGTGGACAGAAGATAGTTGGCGATGGGGAGAACCAAGCTATGTACAACCGGTAACAGATACTAACAATTTCATAGAATGGTATCGTAAATACGTCGACCAAATTGGAGTCTTGAGACAAAACTTAGGGTTAAGTGGCGCGATTTATTCGCAAATTGCTGATGTAGAGAGAGAATCCACTGGTCTGATAACTTATGATCGTGCGACAGTAAAGGTGGACCCTATATTAATGCGTTCTATACATTCGACTTTACGTTGAACGGAACATTATTATGATATAGCCTGCCGGTAAATTTGCAAGGTATCAACAGCGGTTTGTTCCCAACTAAACTTAGCAGATTGTAATAAGCCACGGTTTTGTAGGTCAGCAGCAAGGGTTTCGTCTACAATTAAACTTATCATAGCCGCCCCTAGTTCGCGGGCATCCACGGGGTCTGAGATAAGATAAGCAGCATCTCCTACAATTTCCTTCAGTGCACCTGAACCTGTTGTTACTACTGGTACACCACAGGCCATAGCCTCTAGAGGAGGCAACCCGAAGCCTTCGTAGCTTGAAGGAAATACAAAACAGGAAGCTAGTTGATATAGCGCAGTTTTGTCTTCCTCTTTTACCTCTCCAATGAATCTTACGGTATCACTTATTCCGAGACTGTTGGCAATGTCTGGCAAATCATCATATAGATAGCCGTCTGGGTTTTTTGGTAGTCGACCTGCTATTACCAAGGGGCAGTCCTCACTGGCTATAGGTTGTGCCCAGGTCCATGCTGCCAACAAATGCCGTAAATTCTTGTGTCGTTGAAAACCACCTAAATACAGGATGTAGGTATCCGGAAGATTATAGTTTGTGCGCACCTTGTTAGATGCAACAGGATTTTGCTGTGGACTGTAAACATCGTCAGCTCCTAAATGTACTGTATGAACTTGCGTCTCTTTTACTTGAAGATTAGCTACTATGTCATCGTGGGATCTGTTTGAATCTGTAATGATGTGGGATGCACCTTGTGTTGCTGCGGCTGCTAGGGAAGTGTATACACGATGAAACAAAGAACGACTGTGCTCAGGTAGAAGTAGAGGAATAATGTCATGTACAGTCACAACCATAGGGCAAGGCGACTTAAAGGGTGGAGCCCAGTAGGGTATATGTAGTACATCAGCCCCTATCTGTTTAGCAGTTTGAGGTACTACGATTTGCTCAAAATATAACTTGTTGATTTGTCTGTCAACAGTATTACGCACGTGAAGGGTACAAGATTCAGGCAATCTTTTTGAGATTGGCGCTATTACATGAATGTCCATACCCGAACCTGCATTGCTAAGATACTTTAATAGTAAACGGAGATATTGTCCGGAACCAGTGTTAGGATTGTGAAAGAACCATCCGTTGATTAGCACTCGTGACATATATATGGTATTTTTAATGTGGCAGCTCAAACCTAGACAAAATCAGTCGATTTAGGTAGAATTTAATCAACGGAATTAAATTGTAAAATAATGTGAGGTCACAAAATTGGCAAATATTAGGTCGGCTAAGAAGCGTATAAGATCGGATGCGAGAAAAGCAGTACGAAACCGTACAAAGAAGTCTGACCTGAATACGTCTATACGTAACGCTAGAGAAGCGCTTTTGGGTAACGATTTTGAGGTAGCAAAAGAAGAAGTAATGAGTGCAGTTAGCAAGCTGGACAGAGCAGCTGAAAAGGGTGTAATACATCGAAACAATGCTGCTCGACGTAAGAGCAGGCTGATGAGGAGTTTGGCTGAAATTAGTCAGCCTGAGTGATGTAGGCACTGTTGTTCCCATGTTTGGCAATAACCCGCTAGAGTCATTACAAGCGGGTTTTTTGATTTAGCACCTAAACAACATTGTGTGTCTTGCTTAACTATCATGAGTATCGGTCAAGACCTACCTGTCAGTGCAATCAAACACCATGTTTGTTATTTGTGTTAGACACATCTAGGCGATAACCTTTGCCACGTACAGTTTTGAGTAAGCGAGGGTCCAACGGGTCTTTTTCTATTGCACGTCTTAACCAACTTATATGTACGTCTAGCGTTCGAGTGTCCCCAAGATAATCGGTTTCCCATACTTGTTTTATTAAATGTTTTCTAGACACCGTGCTGCCTGCCCGATTTGCCAAAACTTGCAACAGTTTTGTCTCTTTAGGAGTAAGACGCTTTTCTTTGTCCCAACACTGAACTCTTCGTTGCTTAATACTAAGCTTTAGAGGACCTAGTTCGCGCCAGGTGCCGGCTGGGAGTGGCGCAAGACGCTTAACTGCGTTGAGTAATTTACGCGAGGTAAATGGCTTTACAAGGGTTATATCAATATAAGGTTTGTGTGTTAGTTTGGTATTTTCTCCCACCAACAAAACAAGCTTACATTTTTTGTATGATTTATGTAAACGATGGGATAGCCGTGTGCCACTTGTGCGCATAGATGCTGCGTCTAAGACAATAATGTCAGGCGCAAATTTCCGAATCTTGTCCACTGCTTTAGATGTGCTATTCTCGACTCGAACTATATGGTTGCTCTTTAGGAGGTCAACAGAATAGGAGCGAGTGTTGACTTTTCTAGCTTCAATTAACAGGATTTTGACACCTGTCATACACAAACCTTTTGACACACAAACTTAATGTTATGGAACATTTATATTTTTAGAAATCACGCAGAATAAGGAATGGCATTATACTGACACATTGGATTGATGGCAAGTCTTAAATAATGTTGGAAAGCTTCAATACTCCATATCTACCAAGGTGTATAATCACAACAAAATATTGGCATGGACATGGCATATGATTGAGGAATCTCTAAAGACGAGCATTATCTGTACTATAGGACCAACCTCTGATTCAGAGGATACATTAGCAGCAATGATGACAGCAGGCATGAATGTAGCGCGCCTAAACTTTTCGCATGGCACTATTGAGTATCATGCTGAGGTCATAAGGCGTATACGCAAAGTTGCTGCTTCTATGGAATTGCCGGTTGCAATATTGCAGGATTTACAAGGTCCTAGAATTCGGATTGGTGATTTTGCAGATGGGACTATGGTTCAACTAGAATCTGGGAACAAGTTTGTTATTACAACAGATATTGTGGAGGGTAATTCAGAGAGAGTTAGCACAGACTATATTAAGTTACCCAAATTGGTTAATAATGGCGATTTATTATTGCTTAACGATGGAGCTTTGGAACTACAAGTGCAGTCCACAACCAATACCGAAATAGTAACCCAGGTAAACATAGGAGGATCCCTGCCAGCTAGGAAAGGGATAAATATTCCAAAACTTTCGGTTGATATGGGTGGAATCACCAGCAAAGATCTAAGCGACTTGGAGTTCGGCTTAAGTCAAAAGGTAGATTACGTAGCTGTTTCATTTGTACAGAACGATAAAGATATTATAGCTGTGAGGAAGGCAATATTGGACCTAAATCCAGAAAGATCTCACACACCTATAATATCCAAGCTCGAGCGTCCGGGTGCGATCGATAACCTAGACTCAATAGTTAGTGTGAGCGATGGAATTATGGTTGCTCGAGGAGATTTGGGAGTAGAGATTGGTGTTGAGAAGGTACCTTCCGTACAGAAAAACATTATAGAGCTAGCTAATCTGAGAGGCAAATTTGTCGTAATAGCCACTCAGATGCTTGAAAGCATGATACATTCACGTAGACCAACTAGGGCTGAAGCGTCTGATGTAGCTAATGCAATTTTTGATGGAGCAGACGCAGTGATGCTTTCAGCTGAGACAGCTGTGGGGGCTAATCCGATAGATGCTGTTACGATGATATCAGAGATAGTGCGTGAAGCTGAAAAACACGAACATGAATGGGGCCATTTTGTGGAAAATATGAGCCTCAATAGCGACAAATTGAAGGCTTTGGCCTTATCAAGGGCAGCACGAGAGTTAGCTGAAACGCTAAATGCATCGGCCGTGGCTGTATTTAGTCGTAGCGGGAGCACAGCTACATTAGTGTCGAAAACTCGGCCACCAGTTCCTGTTGTGGCTTTTACCACAGAAACGGAGACTTATAATCGGATGGCTCTTCTAAGAGGGGTGGTTCCTTTTGTAGTGCCAAGAGCAATGGACCTTGAAGAGATTACCAGATCTGCGGAGCATGTTTTACTTAAATCATCCAACATGAAAGAAGGGGATAAAATAGTTATTATTGCAGGTCTACCGATAGAGGACATGCGATCGGCTAATATTGTATTGCTATACACTATTGGCGAGAACATAAAAATTTGATCAATACTAATTGCTTGTGGAACTGGCGATTAGACTTAGTACGCTACTAGTCGTTGGGTTGCCGCTGAGCAGCTTCTATTCGAAACTTCATTAACTGAGCTTCTATCATTCCATCGATTAGGTCGTGTGGAACGTTAATGCCATGTTGGGACAAATAATCAGTAGCTAGATTTACTGCGTAGGTTTTCTTTTCTTCAGCGAGATTCAAGCCAGTTTCTAGTGCCTTGCGTTTTATGTCACTTTGCTCTGCTGCCAAAACTGATGACTGGACTGCTCGCGACAGTAAATCAGAGCGTGCTTTAGCTGATTCTGCGTTCCCACTAGAGTTGTGGAATTGTCGTAATACCTCGGACTCAATCAAACCTGCT
>CAJWIA010000020.1 GCA_913040765.1 uncultured Anaerolineales bacterium
GGGCGTATAGTAGCAGTAGGTACTACTACTGTACGAGTGTTAGAAACAGCATCAGCCAAATCATCTTCAGGACACATGAAGTCGTTTGACGGTTATACTGATTTGTTTATATACCCAGGATATAGTTTTAGTGTGGTGGACTCGCTATTAACCAATTTCCATTTACCCAAATCTACCTTGTTGATGATGATGGGAGCATTTATGGAAGAACAAGGTATACAAACTCTTCTTGATATATATGCGGACGCGATTCAAGAGGGGTACAGATTTTACAGCTTTGGTGATGCTATGCTTGTCTTATGAAAGTGATGGTATTACATTGTGGATCAAGCAGTCTGTCGTCGAGTTATTCAAGGAATACAAATTTGGTACTTGAAAACATAAATGTTATGAAGTAGAATTTCGCGTGGCATGTTAATTTATAGGATTTTATTAAAGTGATATTTGTTGAAGGTTTGACTAAAAGGTACGGTGAAATACAGGCGCTCCGTGGAATGAGTTTCCAGGTAGAGCAAGGGGAGATCGTTGGTTTGCTCGGCCCAAATGGTGCAGGTAAATCAACTGCTATTAAGTGTCTAACGGGATATCTACATCCTGATGAAGGATCTGTGCATGTTGATGGAATCAATGTCCTTGATGCTCCAATTGAAGCACAAGCGCGTATAGGATATTTGCCAGAAAATACACCTTTATATCCTGAAATGTCAGTGCAGGCATATTTGCGAATGATTGCTGAACTACGGAATGTTCCCGAAGAGCTAATTGTTGAGAAACTTTCAGATGCGATTATTGCTACTGGGCTTGAGCAACGTCTTACTCAGCCGATCGGTCAACTTAGTAAAGGATTACGGCAGCGCGTAGGTTTAGCGCAGGCAATCTTGCATAAACCACGGTTGCTCATATTGGATGAACCTACAATAGGATTGGACCCCACTCAGATTGTAGAGATCCGTAATCTTATTAAGGATCTGTCCGGAAATAGTACTATTCTGTTTTCATCTCATATTTTGTCTGAGGTAGAGGCTGTCTGTGATCGGGTAATCATACTTGTCAATGGTGAGGTAAAAGCTGATTCTCGCTTAGATGATATTGCTCAGACTTCAGATGCTACGTTAATCATCGAGAACGCGGTTCCTAATATAGATAGCATGCTCAATCAACTTGATGGGGTAAAACAAGTGAAGTGTGAGCTTACGAGCGACGGAAATTACTCTTGTGAAATTGTTGGGGAAACTGGAGTTGACTTGTGCCCCGCGATTTACGATCTTGCTCGTAGCGAAAAATGGCCCGTGAGAGAGTTGCGTAGGGATGTTCGTACACTAGAAACAGTATTTAATGATCTGGTGACAATAGCATAGGATTTGGATGTAATTGATATGAAACAAATTTTGACTATAACTCGGAAAGAATTGGGCGGATATTTTGGCTCACCTATGGCATTAATATTCGTAGGTGTGTTTCTCACCTCGACATTATTTACATTCTTCTGGGTGGACACATTTTTTTCTCGTGGTATTGCTGATGTTCGTCCTTTGTTTAACTGGATGCCTGTCTTAATGATTTTCCTGGTTGCGGCTTTGACAATGCGTCAGTGGAGTGAAGAACAAAGATCTGGGACGATGGAAATACTGTTGACATTACCTGTAAACTCAGTCAATCTAGTTGCCGGAAAGTTTGTTGCTGTTATGGCTTTGGTTTGTGTGGCTCTTGGATTAACGGTTTTCTTGCCAATAACAGTCTGGTTGCTGGGAGATTTAGATTGGGGACCAGTAGTCGGAGGGTACTTAGCCACCGTGCTGCTGACATCAGCATATGCAGCTATTGGTTTGTATGTGTCTTCTCGTACCGACAATCAATTGGTTGCATTAATAATGACTGTGATAGTAATAAGTACCTTTTACATCATAGGTTCTCGTGGTCTGACAGATTTCTTTGGCGGGAATGTATCTGACATATTAAGAGCTTTGGGTTCTGGTGCTAGGTTTGAAAGCATCGAACGCGGTGTTATAGATTTACGGGACTTAGCGTATTATCTTTCTCTCACTGGCATATTTATCTCCTTGAATGTTCTGCAGCTTGAACGAGCCGGCTGGAGTACAGGAGAGAACACGTTTTTTACAAGAGCAAGACATGCACTGATAGTTGCAATGATTGTTGTGAATTTGATTCTTCTTAACGTGTGGTTATATCCGTTGAGAGGAATACGAGTAGACCTTACAGAAGGTAATGAGTACAGTTTGTCAAATGCGACTAGAGACATATTGGATGCTACTACTGAACCACTATTGATTCGTGGATATTTCAGCGAGAAAACTCATCCTATGCTTGCACCTCTAGTTCCACGATTGCGCGATATGCTTCAGGAGTATGCAGTTTCCTCGAGTGGTAATGTGATTGTGGAAATTGTAGATCCTATACAAGATCCTGAAAAAGAAGCTGAAGCTAATCAGACCTATGGTATAAGACCTACGCCTTTGCAGGCAGCTGACCGATATGGGGCATCAGTTGTTAACTCTTACTTCGATATTCTGATCAGATATGGTGATCAGCATATGGTACTAAATTTTCAGGACTTAATTGAAGTTGAAGGTAATCGTACTGGCCAAGTCGATGTAAGATTTAGGAATTTGGAGTATGATTTGACTCGCTCTATTAAAAAGGCTGTTTATGGTTTTCAAAGTATAGAATCCTTGTTAGCAAGTCTAGATGAGTCTGCTAAATTAACACTTTTTGTAACACCTAACATATTACCTGAAGGGCTGAGTGGAGCAATAGATGCTGTTCGTACGGTGGCTGATGATCTTGAGTCTATATCTCCAGGCAAATTTGACTTCGAATTGGTAGATGTAGAAGCTAATAAAGACCCTCAATATCGACAGAACCTATATGAACAGTATGGTTTGCAAGGCATACCAGTATCGTTTTTCTCGCCTGATGAGTATTATCTGCATATGGTGGTTGAGGTTGGTGACGAAGCAGAATTACTTTATCCTAGTGGTGATTTTAGCGAGGCCAGTGTGCGGACAGCATTAGAGGCATCTTTGAAACGTTCGAGTACTGGTTTTCTAAAAGTCATTGGTATATGGACTCCGCCAGATATTGCGCAGCAGGCAGGTTTCGGGCAGCAGATGCCTTCCTTGAAAGAGTACAGCATGGTCTCTCAAGTGCTTAGTGAAAACTATACGGTAAAGGAACTTGAACTTACAGAAGGTTTTGTTCCTGCGGATGTTGATTTGTTAGTGGTCATAGCTCCTCAGGACATGAGTGATGTTGAAATCTACGCTATAGACCAGTATCTTATGAGAGGAGGTTCTCTAGTAGTATCTGCTGGTAATTTCGTTATGCTTCCTGATCCATACACTGGTGGTCTTGGTCTAAAAGAAGTGCAAAATGGTCTAAAAGATGCGCTTGCAAGTTATGGAGTTGACATACTTGAGAAGTTAATTTTGGATCCACAGAATGAGCCATTTCCGGTTCCTGTTATAAGGGATATATCTGGCGTCCAAATACGTGAGATACAAGCTATAGATTATCCTTTTTTTGTTGACATTAGATCGAATGGTATGAACAGTGAGAGTCCAATTCTTGCGAGTTTGCCGGCGTTGACATTAAATTGGGCATCGCCGATCGAAATTGAAGACTTAGATGATGAAAAGCATGATACTACAGTACTTTTAGAATCGAGTCCAGAATCATGGGTGTCAACTGATACTAATATTCAGCCTGACAAAGATCAATATCCAGAATTTGGTTTTCCTGTAGGGTCTGATCGTAAACCGTATATCACAGGCATATCTGTAGTGGGTGAATTTGTCAGCTATTATGCAGACAAACAATCGCCCTTAGAGAAAATTGATGACAATACTGGTGACATTATCAATCCTGACGCAGTGGGTGTTTTAGAATCGTCAGCCCCAGATTCTAGGCTAGTAGTTATTTCGAGTGCGGAATTTCTGAATGATACTGTTCTTGAACTATCTGCAAGTATGTCTGGAGAACGATATGTCAATAGCCTGCAGTTTGCTCAGAATGTCGCTGATTGGTCAGTTGAAGATCAGGATTTGCTTAGTATACGATCAGGAGGTATGAGCTCCAGGCCATTAGCTCCATTATCAGAACGACAACAGGTCATTTGGGAAACTATAAATTATGTTGTGGCGTTTCTGGGTCTGCTGTGGTTAAGCTGGGCCTGGCGTACTCGTCAGAAGAAAGAAATTCCAATGAAATTGCTTGATGTTGGAGACAATGGGTGATATTTTGTTAAACTATTTTTCTATAGGTATCAAGGATAGAAAATTGCAATGGCTGACTAGTTTGGCGCTTGGTCAGTTGTTGTTGGTCCTAGTAGTGTTTTGGCCTGCAGGATCTAAAGAAGCAGGGGAGCTTCTGTTTTCTGATCGTACAACTGAAGATATTATAGAATTGCAACTTGTTAATGTTGACGGTGAAAGAATGAATCTAGCTAAGCAAGGCGATGATTGGGCAATGTCAGATGCCGACAATTTTCCCGTTAGTGTTGAAAAAGTTGATCCATTGATCACAAAACTTTTGGCACTCAAAACCGATAGGATAGTTGCTACCACGGATAACAGTCATATAAGACTAGAGGTCAGTTCGGAGAAGTATAAGAGGAAAATTGATATTGTATGGGCAGATGATACTATAAATACCTTGCTTTTAGGAAATAGTGCTGGAACTGGAGCTATGCATTTCAGGCTAATGAGCGCAGATGAAGTGTATCTCACTTCGGCTTTGACGGCATGGGATGCTAATACAACACCGTCGAGGTATATAGATACCCAATATTTTGCTCTGGATAAGGAAAGCATTGAGTCTATAGAATTGAATAATAATAGCGGGAGATTTGTACTTGAACGAACGAATGGTAAGTGGTTATATGATGGTCTCAAGGAAGGCGAAATATTTGACCAGAGTAGTATGGACACGTTTCTAGTACAAGTAAGTTCCATACGGATGGTATCTCCACTTGGAAACACTTTCAATGATTCATATGGATTGAATGATCCTCAGGCGGTCCTCAGTGTATCCACTAATAACGAAGGTGAACTGCAGGAACATAGTTTTACAGTAGGGTCGCAGTCTGGTGATAACTATATTGTGAGAGCTTCGTCCTCTGAGTATTATGCTTTAGTGTCAGCTTACAATGGTAATAATCTGGTAGAAAAGACTCATAGCGATTTTATTGTCACTTCTGACGAAGAATAATAGAAAGTTCAAAGCCGAATCACCATTATTCCATGCACAAAACGTACTTGGTGCATAATTGTTCGTAATTTGTTTCAATATAAAGTTTTCTAATTGCTAATGAACTGTTATACATTCGAGTGATTTCTCTCTAGTCGTAAGAGGTAAATCTTTTTATTCCCATGTGGAGATCCTAGATATCCGCCTATATTACCATTTGTGTGTATAACACGATGACAGGGCACAATTATTGGTAATGGGTTGTTGGCCAACGCTGCACCTATTGCACGAGATGCTTTGGGATTGCCAATAGATTGACCAATCGATTGGTATGTTGTTGTTTGACCATATGGTATATTTAAGACCTCATTTAGTACCGATTTTTGAAATTTAGAGCAGTTTCGTAAATCTAGGTCATATAAGAATTGTTTTCGTGATTCTTGGAGATATTCATCTATTTGTTCGATGACAACATGCGTGCCTGGATTAATACTTATCTGGCTATCGCTAAATTTATCTTTTAGAATTGTTATAAAGGAATCTTGTGTTATGCCATATCGCAGCATTGCTACACCATGTTGAGTAACTGCAAGATGGATGGGTCGAAAATCTGAGATTTCTGGAATGTTACTATATACATACATGTATTTTGTGTTATTGACTGACATATTGTTATGTGAAAGTAAAAAATATTCAACTCCAAAAATATACCACGATATTTTACTTTGACAGGAAAGTTTGGATAGTTGTTCGATATGATCTATCAATTAATATGAGGGTAACCTGAGCGTTTGTAGTGTTTATTACATAATTACGCTTTCACTGAATTTGTACTTGTAGTGGTACAATTTGATTGGATATTGTGATTCCGCATAGTATTAAAAGTCCGCGTACGCAATTTTAAATTAAACTATGTAAATTTTATGGAATATTCTGCTTATTTTGCCTGTATCAATGGATGTTCGGGGAAACATTCCTTGTACCAAATCATCTATGTTTGTCCCAAATGTGGCAGTTTGCTAGAAGTACGTCATGATCTCGAGAGCATCAGTAAAAAAAGTCCGGAATACTGGAAGAGTGAAATAGATATCCGTGTTGCGGGCATGAAGTGGCCATATAGTAGTGGTGTATGGTGTATGCGCGAATGGATAGCACCGGATCTTCATGATGACAATATAGTCAGTATGCATGAAGGTCATAGCAATTTGTTCTTTGCAGAGAGACTTGGTGAGAAACTCGGCGTAAAAAATCTTTGGGTCAAGCTTTGTGGAAATAGTCACACTGGCAGTTTTAAGGATCTGGGTATGACAGTACTGGTCAGTGTGGTGAAACAGATGATGCAACATAATAACCCAGTGCGTGCTATAGCTTGTGCGTCTACAGGGGACACAAGCGCATCGTTGGCCGCATATGCTGCTGCTGCCGGAATTCCCGCAATTGTTTTTCTGCCTAGAGACAAAATTACCAGTGCTCAATTGATACAACCCATTGCTAATGGAGCACAGGTACTGGCTTTAGATACAGATTTTGATGGTTGCATGGAAATTGTACGGAAAGTTACAGAGGACAACAGTATATACTTAGCAAACTCAATCAATAGCTTGCGTGTTGAAGGTCAAAAAAGTGTTGCAATTGAGATTGTAAGGCAGTTCAAATGGGAGCCACCTGACTGGATAATAGTTCCTGTTGGTAATTTAGGTAACATTACTGCTCTATACAAAGGATTACATCTATTAAATGCTATAGGAATAATAAGCCGGATGCCAAGGTTGGTTGGAGCTCAGGCAGCCAATGCTAACCCCTTTTATATGAGTTACCAAAATGGATTTATTGAAAAGGTAAGTATGACTGCCAAGTCTACAATTGCATCAGCAATACAGATTGGTGATCCTGTTAGCTATGAGAAAGCTGTAAAAGCTATCAAAAAAACAGATGGAATTGTTGAAGAGGCAAGTGAGCACGAATTGGCGAATGCAGGTGCATTAGCGGATTTGACTGGGCTATATACATGTCCTCACACCGCAGTGGCATTAGCTGTATTAACAAAATTGGTAAGGAAAGGTAGCATAAAAAGTGATCAGAAGGTGGTTGTCATCAGTACTGCTAATGGTCTGAAATTTACGGGTTCCAAAAAGAGTTATCATAGTGAAACTATAGAGCATGTGAAGAGCTTGCATGCTAATACTGCAATGAATTTGCCAGCGGATGCAACAGTAGTCAGTGATGCTATTGAAAGAAAACTAAATCATTCCAGATGAAAGTGTTTGGGCGTACTACGATTAGTGAAATTCTACAGGACCGCATAGTTTTTCGTAACTTATCTCCTTTGGATACTGCATTGCCCGAGCTGGATGTTCTAGGTAAGGATATAGGTTTGGCGTCAGGATATATACCACGCAAAAGCAACGTAGATTATGCTCGTGTGATAGTGAAATTATTGAAACATATACAGAATTTAGATGCGCCCAGTATTGAGATTGAGAATCTGGTTCTTGTAGGAGATACATTGTTAAATGATGTAAAAGCATTTGAAAATATCTGCCAGGTGAGTGGTTGGTCAGGCAAGGCATTTATTGGGTCGGAAAACATGGATGAGCTAGTCAGGATTGATAAAGAAATGACTGATACTGGGCAAGAATTATATTTAGCCAATCGTTGGTCATCTCTATCCGATTTTGATCGCTACTGTTTTGGATGCAATATGCCAATTGGTTCAGGCACCGCAGTTGTAATTGATCTAGATAAAACAGTTTTGGGTGCACGTGGTCGTAACTCTCATGTGATAGATGAGGTTCGAATTCAGGCTGTACATAATACTGTAAAACGGATGCTTGGCCAATCTTTTGATAAAAAAGTCTTTAGTGATATTTACGAATATTTTAATAGTGATAAATTTCACTCATTTACCTCTGATAACCAAGATTATCTTGCTTACATTTGTCTAATAGTTTGTTCTGGTCTAGTGTCTAAACACCAATTAGAAAATGATATTAAGTCAGGAACTTTGCAATCTTTTCAGCAGTTCATAGAAACAATTGAGGACCACAAAAATGATCTTATGCCAAATCTAGAAAATATACATTCGGATATATATACCAGAGTGCAGACAGGTGATCCAACTCCGTTTAAATCATTTCGACGTAATGAGTATTTGTCTACAATTGAGTACATGGGTAAATCAACACATGCTGCTTCTGCTGAAGAAATATTGTCAAGCGAAATTGTTGTTACAGAAGAGGTGCGTGACATAGCGCTTGTTTGGAAAGAACGAGGAGCAATCTTGTTTGGACTATCTGATAAGCCAGATGAAGCGTCGATTCCGTCTCCTGATCTTGCAAGGCAAGGTTATGTTCCCATTCATCAGGTAGAGGCTTGGTCCGTAGGCTGTGTCTGATTGTTGTTCACTTTATCTTTGACTGCAAGTTGCCATTATGATACGATATTATGGAAATATGGGACATAGAGTTCGATGTGGGTTGGTTATATGATAGTTGCGCTTATTAAATATAGTAGTACCAATTTGTGTTTTAAAACTATGTGGGTTTTATCTAGAGCATAGTGTAGCTTGTCCGTTGGTAGACTGTCCGACGCGGAGCTGACACAGGTCCGCGTTTTTTTGTTTATTATGACAAAAATATGCATAAGATACTGGTAATTAAATTTGGCGGAACCTCTGTTGGAAGTGCAGAAGCAATGCAACAGACTATTTCGCAAATACAGGTTGCTCGACAGAAGTGGTCCCAACTAGTGGTTGTGATCTCAGCAGTTAGTGGAGTGACTGATTTACTTCTTTCCGGTGCTAAATTGGCATCATCAGGGAATGAGAAGGGTGCTTATGAAGTAGCACATGAACTGGATGAAAAACATCGTAGGATCATAAATGAATTATTGAAATCTGATAAAGAGAAGAATTTTGTAGAAAATCGTTTAAATACGCATATCCAAGAGTTTTCTTCTCTTTGTCATGCTATCTATGTTCTTGGAGAGGCATCTCCGCGTGCGCTTGATGCAGTGAGCTCGCTTGGAGAACGCATCTCGGTAAACATACTTGCGGCAAGCTTGCGGGAATTGCAATGTGATGCTACATCTGTACTTTCAAGCAAGTTGATTCGAACAGACTCATATTTTCAGGCGGCTAATCCTGACATGGATACCACACGAGAAATGTCACGTACGCATTTGTTACCAATGTTAGAACAGCAAATAGTGCCAATTGTTACTGGGTTTATTGGATCTACAGATGCGGGAGCTATTACAACACTTGGACGTGGAGGTAGTGATTATAGTGCTGGAATTATAGCTGTGGCATTAGAGGCATCAGAGTTGTGGATTTGCACTGATGTAGATGGAGTGATGACAACTGATCCGCGCATTGCTTCTAATGCGAAGACTCTTGACACTATAGCTCATAATGAAATAGTTGAACTAGCTTCTGCAGGAGCGCAGGTTGTTCATCCTAAAGCAATCGGTGTTATTATGGATCAAAATATTGACTTGTGGATACGCAATACATTTAATCCTGAAGGTGCTGCAACTCGAGTAGTGTCGGATGCTGATGTTAGTCAGACTCAAAAACGCAGAGCTAAAGCAGTTACTGCAGTGAGGGAGCAGAGTCTAATAGCGCTTGAGGGTCGAGGTATGCTCGGCGTGCAAGGAATTGCTGCACGTACGTTTGGAGCGGCTGCACGGGTTAGGGCTAACGTGACATTAATTGTTCAGACATCATCTGAACAGAGTATTTTATTTGCTGTTCCTAGTATCGTAGCTGATCAAGTAGTTTTGGAACTTGAACGGGAATTTTATCGTGAGTTTGAATGGAACGATATTGAAGCAGTGAATGTGCAGAATAATGTAGTAATTGTAACTGTGATTGGATCTGGTTTGTTTGCGACTTCTGAATTTTCCGGCAGATTATTCACTGCACTTGGTGAGAACATGGTTGATGTTCTGTCTATTACTCAGGGCACATCAGGGGGTAGTATAAGTGTAGTGGTATCTAAATCCGATGCTGACAATAGTGTCCGGGCTATACATGAGTTGATTGTGGGCGTATCTTAGTGTCAATAGGCTAATGAATAAGTCATGAAAAAACGGAAAGTTGCAATACTTGGTGCAACTGGATTGGTTGGACAGCGGTTTGTCAAATTATTGGAAGGGCACCCATGGTTTGAGGTTAGTGCACTAACTGGTTCAGCACGATCCGTAGGTCAGTCATACTATGATTGCTGCAAGTGGCATTTACCAGGTCGAATACCAAAATGGGCTGGTACTATGTCAGTGCAACCATCCCAATCAAGTTTGGATGCCGAGATTATATTTAGTGCTCTTCCATCGGATATTGCAAGCACTCTGGAATTGGAGCTTGCAGCTGATGGTTATCATGTTTTTTCTAACGCATCATCAAACCGTATGGCGCCTGATGTTCCGTTATTAATTCCAGAAGTAAATTCTGATCATGCCGAGTTGGTTCGGTTGCAGCGTAATAAACGTGGATGGAATGGCACTATTGTCACTAACTGCAACTGTACTGCTACTGGTGTGACATTATCGCTGAAGCCGTTATATGACGACTATGGGTTAAAAAGAGTCTTCTTAACGTCGATGCAGGCTCTCTCTGGTGCTGGACATCCGGGAGTGTCTTCACTTGATGCAATTGATAATATTGTACCTTTTATAGATGGTGAAGAACAAAAAATGCAGTCGGAGCCGCTAAAAATGTTGGGTCGTTTTGATGGCACACAAATTGTTCAAGCTGACTTTGGAATCAGTGCACATTGCAACCGTGTTCCGGTGTCTGATGGACACATGGTATGTGTGACTGTGGAATTAGATCGATCGGCTTCGGTAGAACAGATATACACATCTTTCAGTAGTTTTTGTCCTGACGAGATAGTGAGTCAATTGCCTAGTTCGCCACGGGAATTTATAAGGGTGTTTGCAGAGGAAGATCGACCTCAACCTAAGCTAGACAGGCAGACTGGTGATGGTATGACTACTATGGTTGGAAGAGTGCTTGCAGATTCCATGTTACATGTGCGTTATGTTGTTCTATCGCACAATACTATAAAAGGTGCTGCTGGCGGATCATTACAGAATGCAGAACTACTATTGAAGAAAGGTTTAATTTAGTAACAAGTATAGATCAACAAATATCCGTTTTATTTTCTAACCGCCTCAGAGTTTAGATGGAAGTATGACAGATGTATAGTGGTTATTTCACAAACGTACCTTCACGTAGATCTTTTAGTGCTTGTTTAATTTCCTCTTGAGTGTTCATTACAAATGGTCCGTAAGGTGCTATTGGTTCATCAAATGGTGTTCCTGATACCAGTATAAGACGCACTCCTGTATCGCTATAAATTTTGACTTGTTCGCCTTTATCTAACTGGACTAGTTTAGTTGCTTGAACTATCTTGCCATCTTTAGAAAAACTACATCTTCCTTCAAATATATAAGCAAATACTGTATGTTCGTTAGCTGTGTTTTGAGTGAAGATTGAGTGGCTATCAAGTGACAAGTCAATGTAGAGTGGATTGGCGGAAATACCTGTAATCGGACCTTCTGTGCTATCTATCTTGCCGGCTATTAATTTGATGTGGGACCCAATGTGATTAATTTGAGGTATCGATTGCGAATTAACTTCTTGATACTGAGGTTGTACCATCTTTCGGGATTTAGGTAGGTTGACCCACAATTGAAACCCATTTACACGACCGTCTTTGTCCTGTCGTGGCATTTCTTCATGCAATATGCCTCTACCACTAGTCATCCATTGTATGTCTCCCGGCCCAATTGTTCCAGAGTTTCCGAGACTATCGCGATGATGAGTGGACCCAGCAAGCATATATGTGACGGTTTCAATGCCACGATGTGGATGCATCGGAAACCCTGAAATTGGGCCTTCAATTGGATAGTCGAAAATGAAATGGTCAAATAGAAGGAAAGGATCAAATATATTCGTTCGATGTGGGGATATTGACCTTCTAAGTCTAACACCAGCACCTTCAATTACAATTTTAGGTTCAATTATCTGGCGTATGATACGAATAGTCATTGTGCGGTTCCTATATTAGATGATCCATCTATTTGTTATACATATTCTAGTTAGATTATTTGTAAGCGAAGTATATTTTGATTATGTTTTATCTAAGAAGTGTTTTGTAGAGTTGTGAGGTTGCCATTGCTACAGAACTCCAACTGAATTTCTTAGAGTGTGTGAGACCAATTTGGCTATGTTTTTCTTGTAGTGATTTATCTAGAAGCAATTTATTTAGTTGTGTATGCCAAGATTCTACTACAAAAGGGTCACACATTAATGCAGCTTCACCAACTACTTCTGGTATGCTTGAGGTGTTTGAACATACGACCGGTGTTGAACATGCCATAGCTTCTAGTGGTGGTAAGCCGAAACCTTCATATACTGATGGGAATGCAAAAATTGTCGCTGCTGAAAGCAATGCAGGTAAATCTTTATCAGGTACCTGTCCTAGCAAACGCACGTTATGGCGAGCACTGGAATTTTCTATTTGTGTAAGGATTGGCTCATATAACCAGCCTAGTCGTCCGGCTAAGGCTAGTACTAGATTAGGATGATCTTTGTGAAGCCTTTCGAAGGCACTTAATAAAGTTGTATGATTTTTACGAGGTTCTATGGTGCTGACACACAATACGAATCTTTCAGGTAGTTTGTACTTATTTCGCACATATGTTAAGTGCTGTTCGTCGGTAATATTGTGAAAGAATGGGCTGACTGCCTCGGGTATCACCACAATCTTTGAT
>CAJWIA010000021.1 GCA_913040765.1 uncultured Anaerolineales bacterium
TACTAGTTTAAATTACAATTTATTGTGTGTCAAGTTAAGGGTTTTTGTTCGATGGATTTAAGTGGCTGTGTACGATTGTTAGGGAGTGTATAGACCGAGATTTGCTTGGACAAGCTACGTGCATTTGGATTGCTGGATGGCACCTTCCATGCGTTGAAGATTTTGTGCGTTAATATCGAATTGTTGTCAGCGAGTTCAGTACCTGTTGGAATATAATCTGGCTGCGATGAATTTTGGCTGGTATGGAAGTAGGTGCCATCTTTTTTCTTGCCCATTCTGTGCACATATTTCCAGGGACAATTTAGCAAGGCTTGGGATTTTATAAAACTGTCTTTGATTAGGTTTAGTAAATGAAAGTTTGTATTGTGCTTAGTGAGTATTTCTATAATTGAGGATAATATTGTGAAAGTGTCATATTTGGAATTGTCACTATCACTCATTCCGTACTGATTCCAATACTTGTAATACTTGAGTTTATAGTTGTAATATTTCGAACGAATTAATTTGTTGTGTAAGTGCTCTCTTTTATCTCGCATACCGCATGAATTGTCAAAATCATATATCTTTACCAAAGATGTTTTTGTAGGCACAGCAATAACCTGACTAGTATTTATGCGATAGTGTGTCGTTTGTTGTTTGCTTGAGCTTATAAGTATGTTTCCTACATGGAGGTCATTGTGTCTGATTCCGATACGATATAGACACTCCGCAGAGTAAATAATTTGAAACAAGACACTGTTTAATTCCTGGTCACTACGGTCAGTTCGCAACCACTGCCTAAGTGTAGGTGCTGTACAGTACTCCAATCCCAGTATTGTTAGTTTGGTAATGTCTCTAATCCGTACGTCATGATGTTTCCTGTCTCGCTCTTCTTTTTCTGCAACTTGTTGTAGCAATTCGTCCAATTCATTACGACATTTTGTAAGGGTGTCCCGAAATTCAATAAATGGTTCTGAGAAAGACCCAAAATATTTTAGAATGTTGGGGGTATGCCGTTGAGTAATCAATGGAGCTAACAGATGCTTGTATATGTTTTTCTCTAACGGAAGACTGTTGTCATATGATCTTCCCGCCTTCGTGTTGTTGAAGAATACCTTTAATGCAATACGTTTGTGATTGTTTTTTCTGCCTTCAATAAACGTAGCAAGACTTTTGTTTTTCTCCCCGCTGCTTTGAAGTGGAGAGAAAACATAACCTTTATCAATCAGTTGCTTTATTGAAGTGATGATACTCATACTACTTATAATTTTAGTGTAATTTTAATAAAATGTCCCGCCCTAATAAAGGCGGGACATTTTCGAATGAAATCTTGATTGAATAGCTTAAATTATTGTTCCATCTTATCGTCATCGTCGACGTCGTCCTCATCATCCTCGTCCCATTCGTTATCCTCATCAACACCTGTTTTACTTGCATATTCTGGATTGGTTAGTTACAATAAATGAAAGCATATTTTGTGCTTTCTACGCAAAAACAAAAGAGGTAGTAAGCTATGATTACTATATTAGGCGATACTCCGTTACATATTTTTCTTGGTACTTTAATTGGATGGGGATTAGGAGCTCTAGTTACTTACTGGCTAACTGCCTACATATTACTTTGGGTTTTCCGTAGAACAGAAACAGACGTAGATGATGTAATACTAGGTGTGTCTCGAAGACCGGCAGTCGTACTAGTAATTGCTTATGGATTACGCAAGGCTTTTAGTGCTTTGACTAGTAGTTTGCCAGGTGGCGAGTTGATTGCCCGTGTTCTTTGGGTAATTATTGCAATAACTATTACTCACTGGGCTGCACGATTGTTTGTAGATGTACTTGTTTATTATGTGAAGCAATTAGCTGAGCAAACTGAAGCTATATGGGATGACGTTCTAGTTCCAGTCCTTGAGCGAATTGGAGCGCCTCTGATCTATTTGGTGGGCCTGTTTGCTGCTTTACAAGCAATTGGGCTTGACCTCACCGGTCTATGGGTTGCAATTGGTGGAGGTGCATTTGTTTTAGCATTTGCGCTACAAGGCATTTTAAGTGATTTTTTCGCTGGACTTATTCTTCTAGTTGATACACCTTTTCGTACGGGAGATGTGATTGTACTGCCGGACACAGTGACCAAAGGGACCAATATTACGGCTGTTGTTCGTAACATTGGTATTCGTGTGACACATCTTTTTAATGTACAGAATTACACGGATATGTTCATTCCAAATGGTGCTCTGGGTAGAGCGACATTTTTTAATGCTAATCGGCCTACTACAAATCTTGCAGCAACAGTTGGTTTTGCAGCTAAACGCCAAGGGACAAACCCAAATAAGGTTATGGCTATTTTGCAAGAAGCCGTCCTTGCTCATCCAGATATTGTTGGTAACCCTATACCTAAACTCACCGCACTACCTTCTGTCAAAGGACTAAAGAAAAAAGATCCAATTACTGGTGCTCCTTCCAAAAAACGTGCTGCTTATAACCGTTTGCGTGGAGAAGTGCATGTTAACAATAGGTTGGATGAAATTCGCAAACAACTACAACTTCTTGTGACTAAAGTCAAGGAGTTGGAGTTGGGTGGATTGGACAAGGAAGAAGTGGCTGATATTAGCAATGATTTCGATGCAATCTTAGTGTTGGTAGGCTTGCGATCAGAGGAAATATCGGGGCGGGGATGGAAGAGAATAAAACTTCTGGAGGATGCAGATGCTGACAAATCCTGCCTGATTACATTGTTGCGCTCATGGATTGAGATTTGGATGACCGACCCCAATCTTTATCCAGAGGATCGTGATATTCTAAACTCTGAATGGGATCAAAAAATTAGATTTTTCTCTAGTCGATTATCGAATCTATATGATGTTTTGCATGATCCTAGTGGGCAAGAGACTCGCGTGGATGATCACATACAGGATCTTATTAGATGGCTTGATGACAGCTTCAAACGCACTCAAGTGATGTGGCAAGAGCCTCAGGTGTGGTTGACTTCTTTCAATAGTACTTTTATAGGTTTTAACATTCGCTATTACGTTGATAATATACGCTTGGAGCATTGGCGTAGACCTTGGAGAGTAGAAAGTGAACTTACCAAAGATGTGTTGCGTAGGTTTAAGATTGAAGGAGTCAAGTTACCAAAGGCAATGTATCGATCGGGTGATGAGAAGACTCAACCAGGTGTGTTTATCACATAATGGTATTGGTTGTACAACTAATTAATCCCCATATACGCTAGCGGGTTGTTTTCAACTATTTTATCAAGATGTTGATTTGTAACCTTCTGGTACGCCGAACAATTCTGTGATGGGACCTTCGTTCTCTCCGGTCATTATCATAATCAGATAATCACCAGGTGACACCGTAATAGTGTTTGATGGGTTTTTCATAAGCTTGCGGGTACCGTCCTGACGAATTTTGCTGATACCTATCAAAATAATATTATGTTCGTCTTTTAGTGTTTGAAACACTTTGTTGTATTCACGATTTACATATGGGTTGTTGTCTGTTACTAGATACTGTTGGATATCATAATCACTATCGGCTACTGCCGAACTAAGAAGATCGACAGAATAGCGCGCAACATCTGGCTCAAAAATGTAGCTGGCAACTATTTTTGCGGCTATACCATCTTTGGAAAGTGTGAATGTTACACCGGCTGTGTGGAAAGTATCCTCTAGATCAGAGTTGTTTAGTATCACTACGTGCTCAACTGTGCCGTACTGCTTTTTTAGGTTCAGTGAATAAACCAATTTTTGAGTGTCATCTTCAAAGTTTAGGAAAACAGTTGATGCCTGACTGATATTGGCTTTTTCTAATACTGCATAGTTGGAATAATCAGTGACCAATACAAATACATCAGTCTCGTTATATCGTTCCCGAATCGAATCTACGTGATCTTTACTATCAGTTACAATAGCTACTTGTTTTTCTGCGCCAATCAATTCGTCTACTACTGATTGAGCGAATATATCCCAGCCTATTACTACAATATGGTCTCTGTAATTTGATCCTAATAATCCCATTTTTCGTGTCTCCCTAATGTTAACGAATATTTCAGTTATGCGGCTAATCAACAAACCTAATACTCCCAAGCTTCCGAGCACAAAAATGTAGCCAATATTACGCCCTATTGGTGTTACTGGGTAAATATCACCATATCCGACTGTAGTAAGTGTAACAATCGAGTACCACAAAGAGTCTTGGAAACTATTAATGTTTGAGACTTGAGAGTTTTTCTCTACTGAAGTTAAAACTACTAGCAGTATTAAATAAAAGGCTATACCTATCAATACAAAAAATGTTCTGCGACTTATATTTAGTCCTAATATGTTCATGTATTTTTCATTAGTGTATTTGTTGTTGAGCCGAGGATTAATGAACTGTGAAGATTATAGCAGCGGTCCTATTGCAAAAAAACCTCGCTAAGATTATCCTTGGCCATCTAGTTTATGTAAATAATCTTATTAGACTGTATGATCATTGTGGTGGATCAATGATGGAATTCATCTTAGTGTTCTTAAGGTAATACAAATGCATGAAATAGGAAGTCGTGACCAACTATTAAACCATGTTCGAGACTTTGTTGCTCTAAAAGTATCTGAACGCCCTGAGTTGTTGGCTGCATTCTTGGTGGGTTCTGTAGCCAGGGCTGACCCGTTGTGGGCTAATATTACTGATTTTGATGTAATATTTGTCGATCCAGATCCCCCACTTGATCTCGAACCTTGTTTATTATGGAACGAATTTCTCTTAATTGATGTACAGTATTTTCGACCTGAGGACTACGAAAATAGACCGATCTTAAAAAGAGATGCAATGCGGGGTCAATCACTATATGATGCTGTTCCACTGCACGACTCCAAAAACTTTTTCGCATTATTGCAAGCTTATGTGCGTGGACAATTTGATACTGCAGAGAATGTGATTGCTCGTTCGGTAGACGCTTTTCGGCGGGCACAACTGCACTATGATGAAATCTCAGAATTGCGGAATATTCCTGTACCTATACCTGTAGACCCAAATGATATAAAGCATTTACATGATGTTATAGATTGGGCTGCTACTGCGGTACTTATGCTTGCATATAAACCTCGGTATGGTAGGCGCCAAGTTCTTTGTTTTGGCGAAGTTCTATCTCAAATGGGGCAGTCAAACATACTAGAATTAGCAGAGCAAAGTATGGGATTCAGTGCAATTAGTGACGACGATATTGATGATATGAGAAAACAATGGCTAGAAATATTTAGGGCATCTGGGAAGTTTCATAAAGGTCATTGGGATGATGATAGGTGTGCACATCCCTTGAAGGAGCAATATTATATGGATGGCTTCGAGAAACTTGCTGCTGTTGGCCATGCTCGTGCATCTTTGTTTCTTATGGAATATACTGCAGCAGCTGCCTTCAATCATGTTCTCACTCATGCGCCCGTGGAAGCAGCTGCACCATATGTTCGACAATATACTAGATGGATGGATATGTCAGGCAAAGGTAGTGCAAAGCACTTCTCTGACTGTCTTGTACAATTGTCAGAGTTATTGCGTCGAGTAGAATATCTCATATATGAGTTTGCTAAGGATAATGGAATTGTTTATGAACTTACAAGGGATAGGTAAATTATTATATGCATGTTGAAGTTAGTCGTTCTGCGGAAGACTTTAATAAACTGAAGCATTCTTGGAAAGTTTTAGTTGAACAGAGTGCTGTTTCAACACCGTTTCAGACCGTCGAATTTCAAAACGAGTGGTGGACTAATTTTGGTGGTGATGCATTGCGTTTGATATGTGTATATGACACAGACAATCTCGTGGGTTTAGCTAGTATGTATATTGACAAAAACAATGTGCTACGTTGGGTTGGTGGTGAGGATATTGCTGATTACCACGATGTGATTGCAAGCGAAGAAAACGTAGAAGTGGTTAGAAAACTGGTTTTTGATTGGCTTTCTGGATCACAAGCAGATGACTGGCATAGTGCTGATTTGGCGAACATACCACAATGGAGTGGCAGTGTATCCCATTGGAGTGAATTGGCTCTGGCCCAAGATTGGAAAGCTGCTTCAAGAATAGAAACAGTCTGTCCACAATTAGCTCTTCCTGACAACTTTGAATCATATCTTGGTGTACTAGGAGGTAAACAGCGCCGTGAGATTCGAAGAAAGTTGCGACGGGCTGACGCTGAAGGTGCTAGTGCTGTGTTCATTACAGATCCTAGTGATCAGTATCTTGAAATACAAGAGTTCATCAAACTTATGGAGTCAAGCGGTAGGGAAAAAGCTGAATTTCTTAATTCCGGTATGAGAGAAGCTTTTGTTAATATACTGAAGGCAATGCAAGATTGTGGTCTTCTTCGGTTATGTTTCTTGAAATTGGAGGATCACAACTTGGCGTCTTATGCATATTTTAGTATGGGTGATACTCTCTATCTATATAATTCAGGCTATGACGTTGGTCAGTACGCTGCACTGTCCCCCGGATGGGTGTTGTTAGCTAAGTTGTTCGACCATGCAATAAATAACGGACACAAGCGATTTGATTTCATGCGTGGTGATGAAGATTACAAATATAGATTTGGTGGTGAAGATGTTTCACTAATGCGTTTGCAAATAAACCGTTGACTATTATGGTTTTAGCAAATGACTTGCAACTCGACGACCTAACTCTATTGCAAAATTAGTGCCTCGGTCCCAAGGATATACCTGGCTCATGCTAGCTAGCCATAAACCTTTTATTGGTGTTTGCAGCTCTGGTATTTTGCTTGACAAATTGATAGATGGTACTGGCTGTGCATATGGGCTACGGAAAACCCAAGATTTGTTTATCCAACTCTCATCAAAATTCTGATTAAAACGGGTGAGCGCTGGTAAGTACTGGCGCGTAATCTCTTCGGATGTCATAAGAAACTTTCGATGATTGGTTTCTAGGTATTGGCCACAATATATAATGTGTTCATCCCCAAAACAAGATGGCGAAACAAAATTGGTGTGCTCCACTAGCGCTAGAAAGGGAAACCCTGCATTAGCAGGTAAGTTAAACCAATAGTGGTTAGTTAAGCGCTTTTTTAGAGCTAGCACCAAAACTATTGCCCCAATACTTTGTAGGTTGTTAACCTTAGAAGCATACTGTGTTGGAATGGTCGGTGTAATCTGCAACAACTCTTTTGGGGAGCATGTTGCTATACACTGATCAAAGATAAGTTCTTCATCGTTTACCTTTAGCCGTAATTTGGAGTCGGTTGTGGGGGCAATATGTCTTACTCTTGTGTTGAGATGTATTTCGCCACCTTGTTCGTGGACTTTGTCTGCAAGCAAATTGAGGAACATTTGGAATCCGCCCTGAAATGTACCCAATTGTGCAGTGCGGGTATGTATACGAGCCCACAACCAAGACATAGGTATGTCATCCGAATAGCGCCCAAACTTTGCTTTAAGTAGTGGTTCCCATATAGCTCTGTATACGTCTGTGCCTGCCCAATGTTTCATCCAGTCAGCAGCGCTAATCTTCTCTAAACTATGCCAGTCTTTTGCAAATCGTAAGTAGAGTGTAGTTATCCCAAAACGAAGTTTGTTAATTCCCCATCCTAGACCTGGAAATAATAGTGCGGACATAGGTGAGTCTAGTGGATAAAATGTGCCTTGATGGTACATCATTGTGTCTGGTCGTCGAAAAAGTATTTGCTGAGCACAGTTGAGTTCACTAGCAAGTCTGAGAACATGTTGGTCTGAAGCGAACCAATGATGATAGAAGCGTTCTAGGGTCCACTCCCATTGGTCGACCTTAAATCCAGATGCCAGCCCACCAACTTCTCCAGAGCCATCGAAAAGGACCACCTTATGCCCTGCCTTAGTAAGGTCATAGGCTGCTGAGAGTCCGGCCATACCTGATCCTATAATTGCAATACTCATCTTTGGTAATGTGTAAGAGGTGTTTAATTAGAAACAATAATCTGACAATTATGGTAGTCAGATTATTGTTTCTAAAACTTTTGTCTTAAATTGTATATGGATTACCAACTAACATTCAGTTTATTTACCATGATGCAATTTGTAATCAAACCATTGCTGGACTAGGCAACATCTGGTGCAGCAATCGTTCTAGTGCCATGGTGTGGCTACACACTTTTCGGACAGAAAAAAATTCACAATCACAATATAATGTTCCATGGTCACAGGTGACTGTGTGGTCATTGTTATCCCCATCAAACTTTATAGTGAAATCATCAAAGCTAAATCTTTCAGGTTCCTCAGCGTATCGCTTAGACTTCTCGATTTTGCCGATCATTCCATAATCCATGACCCCTCCTATGTGTTTGTGAATCAAAAACACACATGTATAAGCTCAAGTCAACACGTGTGTTTTTATGATTTAGGTAACCGCAGACACATCCATTATTTGATAGAGTGTCTTTCATTGTGCCACCACCTTTTGCATGCTTTGTAGTATATATCCACAGACATAATTAGTCAATATATAGTTCGTCTAAGTCAGTTAAAAGCGTCAGAAATTGTAATCCAACCTTGTTGTTTGTAATACATATATGCTGCAATTTCACGCATAACATTTAGGCTTCGGGCTAGGTTGGTCTTGGTAGGATATAAAGACCATTTTATCTGGCGAGTAGGAATTTCTGAATGAAATGATGCAGATGGTATTGCATAGAGGCCTTGTGTTCGGAAAGTAGCTAGCGCTCGTTTCATATGGGTATGTGAAGTTACCAACACAAATCTTTTCATATCTAGACGGGTCATTACCTTAGCAACATTTATAGCTTGCTCATAAGTGTTTTGAGAATTTGGTTCTATTAATAACAACCTGTCTTGTACACCTAAATCTAATAATTCTTTTCGCATTAGTTCACTTTCGGGAATCGATAACGCGAGCGAATCACCGATCCCCCCTGAAAGAATAATGGGCACTTTAGGTAGTTTTTTGTGCAGGCGGTACGCCTCTAAGATGCGGTATGCTGTGTGAATTGATACTATATTAATAGCATTTTTGTTGTTACCTAATGTGTGTCCTCCACCACTGAGTACAACTATTGCATCTGGATCTATTGTTTCTACATTAGCATTTATAGGAGTGAAATCTTGGTTCAGAATTGATTCCAGATATGTGGCGCCAAGCTGTGTGCTCATAAGCCAATAAGCACACAAAGTAGATGTTAGCCAAATACGTTTCAACGTACGTAATTTGGGACCAGCATAAAGCAGTATTACCCCAATTAAAATTAATAATAATAAAAAAGGTAGTGATCCAGGAAGTAATAGTTCATACATTTCAATTACACTGACAAAATATATCAATAGTTTACGTCAAATATATTGTTAACTAAGGCCTAGTCTCTAGGAGACGCCAAAGGTACCAACTAGCAGCTGTACGGAAAGGCCTCCAAGGTTCGCCGATTTGCAATATGGTTTTGTGTTCGGGCAGCTGACTTAAGTTACACAATTTCTGTACTCCTTTTCTAATTCCTAAATCGCCGGTAGGGAGTATGTCCGGATAGTTAAGGGCAAACATGAGAAATATGCTTGCTGTCCACGGTCCAATACCTTTAACTTTAGTTAGCATATGTGTAATTTCATCAGTGTTCATATATCTGAATCTGCGCGGGCGAATATTGCCTTGAATATATTGGTCGGAAAGCTCGTGTATAGTTGTTGCTTTTTGTATAGACAACCCTGCCGTCTGTAGTTTTACTATAGAAACTTGCCGTACTTGTTTTGGTGTTGGAAAGTGACTGGTTGGAAACAGATTGAGAAATCTTTTGTAGATGACAGAAGCTACTTTCCCAGACAATTGCTGGTATATGATTGTATGCACCAATGATTTAAATGTGTTGCGAGTTCGCTGAATGTCTGGTGGTCCATGAGTATCGATTAAGTGATTGAATCGGGGGTCAACCTTACGTAGATGATGGGTAGCTTCTAAAGGATCCATATAGGTATTGGGCATATGGTATATTGATTATACTATTTGTTCAACCAGGTTTGATCCTAATTTAATATCTTGTTGGAAACCAACATAGTGGTAGTCAGATATACAATGTTGAATCGATTATATCATCTTGATATTGCAGCACAATTCCAATACATTGGAATGGTACAATTTGGTCAATGAGAACATTATGTCAAGCTATAAAGATCGGTGCAATTGATTATGCAGATGCGTGCGTTTTGCAATCTTCGCTAGCTGCCGAGCTAGCTGCTGGCAAACGTTCTGACTGTATACTCTTGTTGCAACATCCTCATACTTATACGTTGGGTAGTTCAGCAAGGCATGAGCATTTGCTTTACACTGATGATCAATTAATCCATTATGACATTGTAGTTTGTGAAACTGATCGTGGTGGCGGCATTACTTATCATGGGCCGGGACAGTTGGTCGGATATCCTATATTGGATTTAGGAAGTCTTTATATGGACGAGTCACATACATTTACTTCAGACTATATAAGCTATATTCGCAAACTAGAAGTCATGCTAATCAATATATTACGTGGTTATGGTATTGAGTCTATGCAGGTGCCTGGGTTGACTGGAGTATGGGTGGAATCTTGTGTTTCAACAAATGGACAATTCACGTCATGCAAAAGTACTGACTTGCCTCGTAAGATAGGATCAATCGGTGTTAGAGTAGACAAGAACGGGATTAGTCAACATGGGTTTGCTCTTAATGTCGATATTCAGGATTCTTATTTTGAAGGCATCGTACCGTGTGGTCTCGAAGGTTATGGAACCATCTCTATGTCTGAGGTATTAGCAGATGTGCCCACAATGCAAGATCTGCAAAGTACTGTGATTTGTGAATTTGGAAGGATGTTTGACAAGGAAATGGTCTTGTCAGATGGGTCGTTATCTGACTTATGTATAGATAGGAATTAATAATGACAACCGATGTGTTACATCTTGAACCGGCAACCAAAAAGATAGGTAGGCGACCACCTTGGATAAAAGTTAGAGCTCCAGGAGGTGAAAACCACCAAAGACTAATTGGCTTGATGCGTTCAAACCAATTACATACAGTATGTGAAGAGGCTCAGTGCCCTAATATTGGGGAGTGTTGGGGTTCCGGAACGGCAACTTTTATGATGATGGGAAATATATGTACACGGTCTTGTGGTTTTTGCGATGTTATAACCGGTCGACCTAGGGTTTTAGATTGGGATGAGCCTCGTCGTATTGCTGCAGCAGTGAAGCAAATGAATCTGGAACATGCCGTTGTTACCAGTGTAAATAGGGACGAGCGTGACGATGGAGGCGCACCGTTGTTCGCTATGGTTATAAAGGAAATTCGTTTACAGCATCCTGGCTGTTCAGTAGAGGTACTAATACCTGATTTCAAGGGATCTAATTCAGCATTACAGACAGTTATGCAGGCACGTCCAGAGATACTCAATCATAATGTGGAGACCGTACCGAGGTTATTTAAGAAAGTACAACCGCAAGATAATTTTGAATGGGCAAAAATGGTACTATGTAATGCTCGCGGGATAGATGCGGATGTTCTTACTAAAAGCGGCATAATGGTAGGGTTAGGTGAGTCCATGGAGGAAATTAAACAAACGATCTCTGATATTCGCAGCTGGGGAGTAAACATTCTTACCGTGGGTCAATATTTACAACCTTCTCGGAAACACTTGCCAATTGAACGTTACTATACAATGGATGAATTTGATGAAATTAGATCATACGCTGAAGAAGATTTAGGGTTTGATTGGGTCGAGTGCGCTCCTTTAGTCAGATCAAGTTATCATGCAGAGCGTCAGGTGCGCATGCTAAGCAAATTATACAAGCAGTTATATAAAAAAGACTTAGATTAGGTATTTGGTCATTCGAACCCAATTTCAGATTGGTCACCTACATTAAGTGTGCTGGATTGTCCTTTTACGTTAGTATAGCTACCAATCAGGGATTGTGTAAGAACAGTGTCGACAATCTGTGTGCCTTGCTCAATAATGGAATCACTTATTATTGAAGATGTAATAGTGCAATCTGCACCTATTGTGGCATGGGGTCCAATTACTGAGTTGGTTATTTTTGCATCAACATGAATATTTACCGGAGGTACTATTACGGATCCGTCAACTTGCAATTGCGCGCTGTTATCATGTCCGTGCTCAAGAAGATGTTTGTTCGTTTCTAGCAGACTTTCTGGTTTACCACAATCTTTCCAAACCTCTACTTCGTTTGCTTGCATTTGCAAGCCTTGGTCTAATAATATCTGCATAGCATCTGCTAGATAGTACTCTCCCTTAGTTTGTGTATTGTTATTGATTTGTTGTTCAATTGCACTCATGAGCATCTGACTGTCTCTAAGATAATAAAATCCTACAACGGCTAAATTGTTTTCCATCGACTCAGGCTTTT
>CAJWIA010000022.1 GCA_913040765.1 uncultured Anaerolineales bacterium
CTCCACCGGGCGAAGGCACTCCTCCACCACCTCCAGGCGATATGGGAGGCGGTACACCTGGCGGTCCTCCACCGGGCGAAGGCACTCCTCCACCACCTCCAGGCGATATGGGAGGCGGTACGCCACATACAGGCACAACACCAGGAGCAGGTGGTACACCACATACTGGCACGACACCTGATGGTGAAATGCACACTCCTGATGAAGGCGGTACGTCACATACAGGCACAACACCAGGAGCAGGTGGTACACCACATACTGGCACGACACCTGATGGTGAAATGCACACTCCTGATGAAGGTGGCACTGCACATACACCGGATGAAGGTGGCACTCCAGAAATGGCTACCCCAGATCCAACAGGAGAGCTAGCTGTTGAGGATGATGAATTTGACGATGAGGACGATGAGGATGACGACTGGGATGATGAATTTGACGAAGATGAGGACGAGGACGAGGACGAAGACGAAGACGAAGAAACCAATGTCTAGATTGTACTAAGAATTAGAAGCAATCACGCCTCACTCATAACATGGGTGAGGCGTTTCGTTTTGATCTTTGTTGAATATATATGACAATGGATCATATCGATTGCTGTTGAACATACCATGATTCCGATTAAGTTAGAGCTAACCAATTTCCTGCCTTACAAGAACACTCAAATTTTGGATTTTAGTGGTATTCATGTTGCCTGTCTGGTTGGTGATAATGGGTCTGGAAAATCATCCTTGCTTGAGGCAATGGTTTGGGCACTGTGGGGTAAAGCCCGAGATGGTAAACGTAGTGACGATGAACTCATACATCATGGTGAGACTGAGATGCGAGTTTCACTTATATTTAAACTTACAGGTAATAAATATCAAATAGTTAGGCAGCGTAAAGTGGGAAAGCGTGGACAGCTTGTTCTGGCACTACATGTCTATGATAATGCTACAGAAAGTTGGCGGGATTTGTCAGAAGCTGGTAGTCGTCAAACTCAGCTAAAAATAGACGAACTACTCTGTATAGATTACGATACTTTTATGAATTCAGCATTTATTGCTCAAGGTCGTGCGGATCAATTCACCATTAAGTCCCCATCTAATCGCAAGGCTGTATTAGCAAGTATTCTTGGTCTTGATCAATGGGACATATTTCAGGATCGTGCTCGCAATCATAGTGCTGATTTAAACGAAGATTTGCGTATATTGGATCGTAACATTGAATCAATCGATCGTGATTTGAGTAGCCGGTCTGATGCTGAAAGCGAGTTATCCGAAGCCAAAGCACGTTTGGCTGAAATAGAAAAAAAGACACGTGTGGCTGAGAAAGATATGGCAGATGTGGAACAGGCGCGTCAAGGTCTGGCTCACACTCGTAGAGGGATTGATGATTTAACTGCGCGTATAAAACAAGATGAAAGTGAATTGTCAAGTGTGGAGAGTGAACTTGGTTCTTATTCCTCAGAAGCTGACAAAACATTATTGGAGTCCGAACTTGCTAACGTAAAATCGCGTTTATCTTCGCTCAAGACACTAGAAATCGAATCCAAAGACGTACTAAGGCAAAGAACCAAAGCGTCTGAAACCAGCGCTCGGTTAAAGGGTGAAAACGAAATACTTAAATCGGAAGGAAACAAATTAAATGACCGCATAGAAATGTTAGACACTGCAACTGAGCCGATTTGCCCCACTTGTGGTCAAGTGCTTGAAGGAGACTCAGTAAAGGTGCATTTGAACACTGAATTGAAAGAATGGCGTAGTCGTTATTCGACGCAGCGTGATGCTCATGAAAAATTGGATGAAAAAGTTAGGAGTCTCGACAAGACATTGTCAAAATTAGATAGCGAATTGAAACAGCAAAATAAGTTAGAGAGACGTTTAGCTGAAGTTGAATTGCAGATTTTAAATATTGCCAAATTGAGTGAAACGTTTGCAAGTATGGAGGCACGTCGTAAAAGGTGGCAAGATAATCTAGGTCAGGATCGCAACAAACTTAATGAAATGGAGCTTGAACAAGCAAGGCATTTGTCAAGTCTTCAGGCAGCCGAGGAACGACAGAATCATCTGAATGATTTGAGATTGGAGCAGAGAATTTGTACTGAAAAGGTTGGTAGTGCAAGGCAGAAAATTTCTGCGCTTGATAATCTTGTAGAGCGACGTAAGTCTCGAGTTGTTGAGAGAGACAAAGTGGCCGAGCAGATTGGCATTTACAGTGAATTGTATGATGCTTTTGGTAAACAGGGAGTACCTGCAATGATTATCGAGGCAGCTGTTCCAGAAATAGAAAAGACGACCAACGAACTGCTTGGAAAGATGACCTACGGGAGAATGAATGTGCGATTTGATACCCAAAGGGCTTTAAAATCAGGTGATACCAGAGAAACGCTCGACATTAAAATCGCTGATGATCTTGGTACACGTAACTATGAGCTTTATAGTGGAGGGGAATCTTTTCGAGTGAATTTTGCTATTCGCATAGCTTTAAGCAAGTTGTTAGCACGGAGAGCTGGCGCACAGTTGCAGACCGTTGTGATTGATGAGGGATTTGGTACTCAGGATTCGCTTGGAAGACAGAAGCTCATTGAAGCTATTAATACCATTCAGGATGATTTTAAACGTGTTCTAGTGATAACACACATTGAGGAACTAAAGGATATTTTCCCTGCTCGAATCAATATATTGAAGACTTCTGAGGGATCTAAGATAGCTCTTGGTTAGATTTTGTTGATAGTGAAGCACAAAAACAAGTGTGGCGCTGTAGGCTTTCCTAAGCAACCTCCACTTTTTCCTCGGCAGGTACTTCATTCTTATTTTTCTTAGCTTTCTTTCTGTTGTCCGATTTTTTCTCAGATATTGCACTGAATTCCAGACCATTATCCTCAGTGGCATCTACATTCACACAATCCCCATTGCTGAAATCTCCACGTAGCATTTTCACTGACAAGGGGGACTCAATGTGTTTCTGCATTGCACGTTTCAGTGGGCGAGCTCCAAAGGCTGGATCAAATCCCTGATTGGCTAACCAGTTCCTAGCTTCTTCCGTAAGATTTACTGTGAGCCCATATTCTGCTAGCCTTTCTTGGATTTCATCCATTTGTAAATCTACTATTTTGCCCATGTCTTCTGCAGTAAGTTGTGAGAATATAATGATTTCATCAATACGATTAAGGAATTCGGGCCTAAATGTATCTTTGAGCGCCTTTTGAATTTTTGAGTCGTTTTCATCAATGGATCCATTCTTTTGGGAAAGGAATCCTACAGAGCCTGAACCGGAAGTAAACTCAGTTCCTAGGTTTGAAGTCATAATCAGCACTGTATTACGAAAATCAACAACACGTCCTTGACCATCGGTCAATCGTCCATCATCTAATATTTGAAGCAGTGCATTCCATACTTCGGGATGAGCCTTTTCAATTTCATCAAATAGCACAACTCGGTATGGACGTCGACGCACTGATTCAGTGAGTTGACCACCTTCCTCATATCCTATGTACCCCGGAGGTGCTCCAAATAGGCGTGACACAGTGTGTTGCTCTCGATATTCCGACATGTCTATACGTACTAGTGCATCTTCGTCATCAAATAGGAATTCTGCTAAGGCCTTTGCTAACTCTGTTTTACCAACTCCAGAGGCACCTAAAAATATGAAAGATCCTGTTGGTCGTTTGGGGTCTTTAAGTCCGGAGCGTCCACGACGTATGGCATCTGAAAGTGCACTTATAGCCTTCTCTTGAGCAATTATGCGTTGTTGCAGTCGTTCTTCCATATTAAGTAATTTCTCTGCCTCAGTCTCAAGCATCTGAGTGAGTGGTATTCCAGTCCAATTTGAAACCACTTCAGCTATATCTTCTGTATCAACTACCTCGTTTAACTGATGCTCTTGCTCCCATTGGCGACGCATGTCATTAAATTCTGATTCTATGCGTAGGCGTTCTGCCTTGCATTCAGCAGCACGTTGGTAGTCACGCTCGGTGCTAGCTGTGTCTTCATCAGACTGTAATTTGTCGATTTCCTTTTTCTTGTCCTTAAGTTCAGATGGTAAAGAATACAATGCCACTCTGAGTTTGGCAGCTGCTTCATCCATCAAATCAATTGCTTTATCAGGCAGTTTTCTGTCTGTGATGTAACGATGGGACAATTTTGTAGCAGCTATTAGTGCTTCTTCCGTGATATTTACCTTATGATGTTCTTCATAACGACTGCGCAAACCCTTGAGCATTGCAACGGTTTGCTCTATATCAGGCTCTTCAACAAAAACAGGTGCGAAACGACGTTCTAGGGCAGGATCTTTCTCTATGTGTTTTCTAAATTCATCTAGTGTAGTAGCTCCAACACATTGGAGTTCTCCCCGTGCTAAGGCTGGTTTGAGCATATTGCTAGCATCCATTGCGCCTTGTGCTGCGCCTGCACCTACAACTGTATGTAGCTCGTCTATGAAAAGTATTATGTCTCCCTGACCTTCCTGTATTTCTTCTATTGCTGCCTTGAGACGTTCTTCAAATTCGCCTCTAAATCTTGACCCTGCTATCATAGATCCTAGGTCAAGTGCTACAACAGTTTTGCCACTAAGAATTTCTGGCACATCATTGTCTGCTATTTTTTGAGAAAGACCTTCTAATATGGCTGTTTTCCCCACACCGGCTTCACCAATTAGCACAGGATTATTTTTGGTACGCCTCGAAAGAACCTGTATGACTCTCAATATTTCATCATCACGTCCAATCACAGGGTCAAGTTTTCCAGAACGAGCAAGTTTTGTGAGGTCACGGCTATATTTTTCTAGTACTTTGTATCTAGATTCTGCTTGTGGCGTTGTAACTCGTTGGCCACCACGCAATTCTTTAATTGCACTATGAACTCGATCTGGATTTACACCTGCTTCTGATAGTATGCGAGCCACATTCGTGTTTCGTTCCGACAATATAGATAGGAAGATGTGCTCTGTGGATATAAATTCATCTTTTAGACTATTGGCTTCTTCATTTGCCAAATCAATAATGCGTTTGACACGTGGTGTGATAAATACTTGGCCGGCGCCACCACCATATACTGCTGCCTTGGGACTGGCTCTCAAAACATCGTCGAGGCGTTGTTTGATCAGCTCATCTTCCACGTTTAGCATATCCAATATTTGAGGGATAACTCCTTCGGGTTGCTCGAGAAGTGCTAGGAGAATATGCTCGGTATCAACTTGATTATGGCCGTACCGCTGCAGAATTTCATATGCTCTAGCTGCTGCGTCCTGTGCACGTTCCGTAAAGCGATCGAATCTCATCATGTCAATATACCTATTTTTCTTTGTGTATTGATAGCGACATCAAGCAAATATCATCAAATTTCGTTTCATCTCTTTTATTATATACGTAATGTGTATACAAAACATTAGTCTTACCTATACAAAATGTTAGATATTATCATTGATAATCTTTTTTGTTCAATGAACTCATCCATTCGTGTCGCTCATAATTTATAATATTATCAAAACCATCGTATTCGAAGTGGTATATAGATGCTGGCGCACCATTTATCACGAGTGGTCCAACAACATGGATATTGTGCACTACTTCACTAGAAGTAAAAACCCAATCCATTTGTTTCCATTGCAACTCGCCTTCATCACATTCACATATTGTTTCAGATTGAACTTGAGCAGTGTAAAGTGCGAGTGTTCCGTGGATATTTTGAGAAAACCAATTAAGCAACCCGCCGAATCTAGCCTTAGTCAGTACTATACCAGTTTCTTCATGTGCTTCTCGTAAGCAAGCTTGCAAAGGAGTTTCATCCTTTTCAATTCTGCCTCCTACTCCATTCCAAAGGCCCTCATTAGGGGGGTTGTATCTAAGCAGCATCAGGATTTTTTCGTTGCTAGTGATAAAACAAAGTGTATGACTTACGATTGAGATATTCGTAAATTTATGCACTAGATTGCTCCAAAATATCTAGATCCGTCAATACATCTGACGAAGGTAGTAGCTTGGCTGGACCAGCAATTTGTCCTGGTATGATGTCTAGTTCTAGGTCGAGCAGGGAAATGTTATGCATTACTTCATCTTGATAATCTGAGTGAGTTAGAAAAACCGTACTTGGACCTGTATCGGTTGAGAAGTACACAGGAACATTTTTCGCTCGAAGTCGATGACACATTTGAAAGAGCAAAATATTTTCGGGTTCCCATGCAATCAATGGGTTGGACAAATTTGTAGTCATTGAAACTCCATGGAGGCGCATGCTATCTTTCTCAGCTAACTGTGCTACTAATTTCCAATCCAGTCTATAGATAGCATCAATACACTTCATAGTGTCTTGGACGCGATTCTCAATCCAATTTCTAAAAAAGGGACTGTACACGGCTGTTTTGTGTGCTTGATCCGTTACTAAACCTATGCTAGATTCTATAGGCACTGTAATCAAACACATATCATCTAATTGGTTTTCAGTATCAAGTCGGATAGCGAAGCAGTCGTCATGAGCAATGCCTGGGTAAGATAGCCAGAGGGCTAAACCACCTACAGCGCTACGACAAGCTGATCCAGACAAGAGGCGGGCTGTACTACTCACAAGCCTCAGGTCATTAGATGTTTCTGTGCCAAGCATAGCTGCTATAGCAGCTTTGGCTAGAGCAGCCCCTGCAGCTGCGCTCGTACCTAGCCCTTTACCATAACCCCCTCCTTTGACTACATTTTTTGAACGCACAGTTGCCCTGTCGTTACTACCTGCTAATTGACGTACAAAATCTAATATTTTTACAACTCTCTTGAGCTTGTTGCCATAAATTGGCTTTCCATTTATATGGAGATTGTCATGTTCTATTGCTTCATTAAAATCCACATGAGTAATTGTGTAGGCCGCGTCATTGTTAACGGAAATGCTGGGCATGTAAGCTGTACGCCATTCAGAGTCAGCAAGACCATGATATTTTAATACGCCCTGCATAGCATATGCTTTGGATGCAGCACTGCCGTTTCCACTAGATTTCCAGCTTTTGCTTGTAGGTTTAGGTGTCGGAATGTTGTTTCTATCCAATAATGATAGGATATCTTTGACAACATTTTTCATGTTAGACGAATACTCGTCGTAACCTGAGGGAATAAATGTGCTGACCGATTGTGCGAAGTTATGTTTATTATCGATTATTTCTTTCTCACTCATTACAGTTTAGACTTTGTACAGATTCTATTACATTTTTACTCAAAGTTGTCCTATTGTAGCTTAGAGTGTAAATGACAATAATTGTAATTAGTTAATGTGACATAGTTTTTTCAACAAAATTTTACTAAGAACTGGTGAATTTGCAGAGTGGACTTTTTGTAGTGCATTTTCAGTGTGATCCACATGGTTGTCTTTTGTTAGCTAATTACAACCATGTGGATCATCAATGCATTGATGGGTCTACGTTTTGTGACTTTATTCGCTTGGGACTACGAGCGTTTGCCCAACGTATATCATGAAAGGTTCTGATATATCGTTGGCTGCCGATAATGCATCTACAGACACTCCAAGCTTTTGTGAGATAGAAAACATTGTATCACCTGCATTCACTTCATATGTGTCAGATGATAAAGCATTAGCCGGGGCCATTATCGATGTTGCATTCTCATCTTCTACAGTATTGTTTTCTACAGGTGCTTGTTCTTCAATAGAAATTTCCGGTTGATTTGCACCTGGAATAACTAATTCTTGACCAGGGTAGACTTGCTGATTAGCACCTATGACAGGATTTGCTTGTAGTAAAGCTATTGGCGTAATATTGAACATACGGGCTATTTTGTATACCCAGTCACCAGATTGTACTGTGTATGTTCCAGGACCAGCTCCTACAATTGTTTCTGCCGTAGCTTCTGAGTTTTCCGTTACCGGATCTTCTTGTGTCATTGTTGCGGAATCAGCACTTTCTTCTAATTCGTCTACCACAGTAGTCTCAGGTGTGGTTTCACCGTCGGAATCAGATTGTTCCACAGTAGTATTTTCAGCATCTTGTTGCTCTTCGTTAGTATTGGTTGTTTCGTCAATATCATCATCGAGCAATGCTTGCATACTTGAGTCTGAGTCTTCCATACTGGTATCAGAGTCGCTCATTTCGTCAACTACGACTTCTTCAACAGTGGAATCGTCAGGCAATATACCTTCTGTGGCTGAGCGGTTGCAACCTATCAGCAACAATGATGCAACCAAGATTAATGAGAGCATCAACGCATAGTATTTTGAGTAATAGTGCTTCATAGCGCACCTCCTTACTGAATGAATACAAGCCGCTATCTATCTTACCTAACTAAATCCGGCCTGATACACATGGTAAACCAAACAATATTGCTTGGCATTACCATGATGGATGCAAGAGATGTGCCAACTGTAGTAGTAATTTAAAAAAGTTCTTTTAATTGTTGTCGTCAGGATTGATTGTTCCTGGCTGAGACATTTCTACTATTTCACCATGGTGATTTACCATAATGCGGAAGCCTAACATACCAAGCCATTGCTTAGCTCCGCCAGGAAGACCTTGCTCCAGTAACATATCCATGTGATCATCAATATTGTTAAGTGAAGAATCGATCATGGCTTTGGTAAAGAGATCATCCTGTCCTGACATTTGCAGAGCACTATCACTGATTACGTCTTTATGGTTGATAATCTGATTACGTAACTCACTCAGTACAGCCCGGTCTATTTTGTCTGCAGATACGTGGCGGTGGAATCCATCATCATTTATTACGTAATGAGCTTCATTTCCTACATGAGTTGTACCTACTGTCTCATTAGACTCGCTTACTATTAGGCCGTGGAAGAGTGGTTGTCGACTCATTGTCAATTTTTCTCTGGGTGAAATTATATGTATACGGGTAATCTCTCACAAGTGATATCAAATCTTGCGTTGTCTTTTGATCAACCAGTCTTTTAGCACGTCAGGTAAGAAGCGTGCAAATATATCCGCTACAACTCCACTTATACCAATTCGGTAGCGTATACGCGGTTTCCTTGATGTTAGGGCATGTACTACTGCCCGCACAACTACTTCAGGAGTGCTCATAGATTGTTCGACATTATCCCCTCGTCTTAGCGCAGCTTCAAATGCTGGACCATAAAGTACTTTAGCTTTCTCCGGTAGTTTGTCAATCATCAATTTGGTAGCCTCTATCGATTTGCTCCATATGGGCGTAGAAATTGGTCCGGGCTCAATGACAGATACATTAATCTCCCATGGCATTAATTCTAACCTCATAGAATCTGACAAAGCCTCCAACGCAAACTTTGAGGCAGCATATGGACCGAGGAAAGGTGTAGCTACTCTACCACTTACAGAGCTCATATTAATAATACGGCCTTTAGCCTGACGTAATAGAGGGAGTAAAGCCTGAGTTATCGCTATATGACCGACAACATTAATTTCTAACTGTGATCGTAGTGCATCAATTGGAACAAATTCAAGAGGTCCAGCAATGACAATGCCAGCATTGTTAATGAGACCATATAGTCCGACAGACTTTAGTTGGGTTTCTATAATGTTGGTCGCTCTAAGGATGCTGTCAGATTTAGCTATGTCAATGTGAACAGTAGTCAAGCGATCGCTTGAAGCTTGTTGCAAAGATGCGGCATCAGTTTCAGTGCGTATGCCAGCAATTACTTGGAACCCCAGTTTGTCTAAGTGCAAAGCGCACGCTCTTCCTATCCCGGTAGATGCTCCTGTTATTACTATAGTCTTAGAATGCATTGATTGTGACATAGTCGTATTATGTCCACATGAATTTCAATTTCGTGAAAATCAGTTTATCATAATTGACAACATTAGCACCTAATGAGCCGAAAGTTTTACCGGTATGTTGCCAGGTGCTATACTCAAGTAAACAGTAATTGTATAGGAGCATTCAATATGCGCACGATTAGTTTTTTGTCAGGTGCATTATGTGGAGCAGCAGTTGGTGCTGTGGCGATATTGTTGTTTGCACCGACTTCAGGTAATGAAATGCGAAGAAGTGTGATGGTCAAGGTAGGTCATATTGTCGACAAGGGAAGGAAAAATATACTACAAGAATAATATTCCTCAATAAAATATATTGTTATAACGGCTTATATTCACACATGCTTTTAAATCAACAAATATTCCTTTAGTGTGTTTCAATATAATAACTAGCTAGTTCTGTAGTATATGGTGTTGTAGCAGCGACAACAATGGTTGTGCCAACATCAATTGCGAACTCTGCCTTCCCATCTTTTACTTCTACTTTAGTTACCTCTTGAGATTGTTTATTCACTAATTGTAGTGACCAGCTCTGTGGGAGTATGTTGTCAAATCTTACCCATCCATTGGATTGCCACCCGCCGTCCCCACCTTCGAAATCTTCCTTATAGCCTATCTCTTTAATGGAAATGTCATCTAACATAAAGCCCGGGTTGTTGATAGCAGCATCTGTTATATATTCGAATCTAATCAATATTGTTTGTCCTGCGAACTGACTTAAATTTACAGACTCTTGTACCCATTGCGGTTGTTGACCTCTGCCTGAATGGTCGTTATATCCCCAGCCTAGATTGTTTCCAGATGGATTGTAATCGGTACCTTGAGGGGTATCTATTATCTGCCAAGTTTTACCATTATCTGTTGATACTATCAAATATACATAATCATAATTATTTTCTAATGACCACCATGCCCAGTAGTTGAGTGTAGCAGTAGTAACGGCAGTCAGATCTACTGCCTTTGTGAGCTTTGTATCACTACTATCATGTCTATTACTCCAGAACATAAATTTACCAGAATGGGGATGCACATTTGCTACGCCAATTTGATTGGAGCCAATGAAAGAAACTTTTGTAGGCGTACTGCACACAGTTTCTATGTAGTCGGCCCCATATTGATGGACAGTTAGTTCGCCAGACAAAGAGTTGCAGTCCATGGTTTTATTTGATATTGCTAGTGGAGCATCCGGATAATTGTGATATCCATATCTACCATCTGACCATGAGGTGTCACCTATGTAATTTGCTATCAACCAATCTGCAAAAAATCTAAGCGCAGTTATAGGTTGTCCTGTGTTTGTGTCTAAGATGTTCATTTCTGAAAAAACTTTATTCATTGCTACAAACCCGCTATCGGTATGTGCTATCAAGGCGCGAGAAGTTTGCTCTCCGAAGCGGTCTAGCAAGTAATTTAGGAAAAGAAACGATGCTCCATAATGTGGTATTGAGTCTGCACTTCCGCCGGATGCACTCCATGCGTTTAGTTGTAAATCGGGGTTAGATGCAAATGCTTTATCTACAACCTGAGGTACGAACCCATTGAGCATTTCAGCTAATACTGAAGCGCCTTCATTAACCCATGTTTCTTCATTTGCATCATTAGCCCAGTGCACCATATGTTGTAATTCATGAGCCAATATGCTGCCCATGTCAGGATCATTTATGTTAACTGTATCTGCATTAATGTAGAACATCTCTTTTTCGTTGGAATATTGGTGCGCAAGTTTTGAGTACTCATCTGTTGATGCATAATATCCACCCACTGAATTGCCAAGTCCACCAGTATATAGAATGTATAGTCGTGTATCACCATCTACGCCTGGAGACCATTCTTGACCAAAAAACTTTCGAACATTGGGAATAATGTTAGTTTCAAAATTGTCCATGACTGACTCAAGTGCTACCATGTTGTTACGCACATCTAAGTTTGATTGTGCAAAGAAATACACTTCTTGCCCTCGAAAAACTAGTTCTGCGGTTACATCAAAGTGCTCGTCGGTGTCAAGATTTGTGGCGGAAAAAGTTATTTGATCATCGATGTTGTACTCGTCCAATGGTGCCCGAACTGTAAGAGGTATATGAGATTTGCCAAGTAAACGCATAGCAACTTCGCGCAAGTTATTTTCTGGTATTGTCATTTCCCTGATTATTTGTAGAGTATCCTGATTTGTGAGTTCAGAAGAAGGTTTTGGAGTGGATGTTAGTCTGGCAGATGATTGATTATTTGATTTAGACGTCATTAAAGAATCCTGTACCATTACCTCAGTAGCAGTTGCTTTGCTGATAGGTGTTGGCACATTTGTTTGGTATGTTTCGCTGACGATTTCACTAGTAACTAAACTTGATTCATGTTGCACTATAGTTGCGGTATTATCGAGTTTAACAGTTACTGATTTATTAAGTGGCATACATGCAGTGCTGACCGTAGTCAATATTATTGCATACGATATTGTTGATG
>CAJWIA010000023.1 GCA_913040765.1 uncultured Anaerolineales bacterium
ATTCAGCGCTAAGTTGACTGCTGTTTCAATACATTTGGCTTCCTGCGCTAGCTTAAGGGAATGACGTAGCAATAGAGCAGTTGAGAGGATCATGCCAATGGGATTAGCAATACCTTTTCCAGCTATATCGGGTGCCGATCCATGTATTGGCTCATATAATCCTGGTCCGCTTTCACCCATTGAAGCAGATGGAAGATTTCCCATAGATCCAGTTAATACAGATGCTTCATCTGTCAGTATATCACCAAACATATTACTGGTTACCAATACGTCGAAATTAGATGGTTTTGTGATTAGGTGCATTGCTGCTGCATCAACCAACAAATGGTTAAAACTAATATTTGGATGATTATCTGCAACTTCAGTTGCTATTTGACGCCATAATCTAGATGATTCAAGAACGTTTGCTTTGTCCACGGAGGTGACTTTACCTTGCCGGTCTTCAGCCAAACTACATGCTAATCGTACTATTCTCTTTATTTCATAATCCCAGTAGATCATGGAATCTACGGCATACGTGTTACCGTCTTCATTAACCCTGCGACATTTTGGCTCGCCAAAATATATCCCTCCAGTTAATTCCCGCACGACTAGTATATCTACATCTGCAAGGATCTCATTTTTCAAAGGCGAAGAATCTTGCAGTTTTGGATGTGTGCTTACTGGTCTTAGGTTAGCAAACAAACCCATTTCTTTTCTTAAAGCCAGCAGTCCCTGTTCTGGACGAACCTTAGCGTTTGGATCATCCCATTTAGGACCTCCAACTGCACCCAGCAAAACTGCGTCAGCCTCTAGACAATCTGCTAGGGTTTCATCCGTAAGGGCGATACCATTTTGATCAATTGAAATACCTCCCATTAAGCGTTCATCTATTTGAAGATTATGATCGAATTGACTGGCCACTTTGCCCAATACTTTTTCGGCAGATGCCATGACTTCAGGACCAATACCATCACCTGGTAGTGTAACAATGCGTGCCTTCATGTTAATAGCAGCCCATATTCAATACCGTCAATTAATGCTTGCCAGCTCGCTTCGATAATATTGGTGCTTGTTCCTACAGTGCTCCAGCGTTCTCGTTCATTGTGCATATCAATTAGCACACGAGTGAGTGATGCGGTTCCGTCGCGACCATCTAAAATCCTTACCTTAAAGTCTGACAAATGTATATCATTCAGCTTTGGATAAGTGGGCAAAATAGCCTTACGCAATGCTATGTTGAGAGCATTTACTGGCCCATTTCCATCACCAGCTGTGTGAACTTCCTTTTTATTGATAAGTATTTTTACTAGTGATTCAGAGAACATTCCACGTCCCTGACGGTGTTGAACTGTAGCTGAGTAATCTAAAAACTCAAATGGAGGATTGTAGTCAGGTTGACGGCGTTTTAACCGTATTGCTACAGAAGCTTCTGCTGCCTCAAATGAGAACCCCTGCGACTCTAAATCCTTGATTTCTGAAAGGACCTCAGTCACCGTTTCTCTGTTGCCTAACTGCATTCCGAATTCTTCTGCTTTAGCAATCAAGTTGCCGTGACCCGATAGCTCTGATACTACAGTACGCATTTCATTCCCCACGAGTTCGGGATTGACATGTTGGTAACTATGTGAGTTGCGACGCATAGCTGCTACATGTATACCACCCTTATGCGTAAATGCACTGTGCCCTACATAAGACTGATGTTCATCAGGAGAGAGATTGGCGACCTCAGCCACAAAATGTGCTAAGTCGTACAGATCGCTAAGGTTACCTTCGGGCAGGCATGTTACACCCATTTTTAATTCTAAATCTGGCAAAATACTGCACAAATTGGCATTGCCACACCGTTCTCCATAGCCATTAACAGTGCCTTGAATGTGTGTAACACCTTCGCGTACTGCTATAAGTGTATTAGCAACAGCACATCCAGAATCGTCATGTGTGTGTATGCCTAAAGTAGTATCAATTTGTTTTTTTACATCATGTATCACAGAAGCTATTTGCCATGGCATAGTACCACCATTGGTGTCACAAAGTACTATGGTATCGGCACCTCCACTCTGGGCTGCAAGTATTGTTTCCATAGCATAATCTGGGTCAGCGTTAAATCCATCAAAAAAATGTTCCGCATCATAAATAACTTCTTTTTTATGATGTTTCAGATGAGCTACACTGTCTTGAATCATGCGTAGATTTTCTTCTTGTGTGGTTTTGATTACATCAGTTACGTGTAATGTCCATGATTTACCTACAAGTGTGCATGTAGGAGTATTTGCGAGTATTAAAGCCTGTAGATTGCTATCTTCCTCTGGTTTAGAGTCTGCACGGCACGTGGATCCAAATGCGCTGATTCGAGCAGTTTTAAGATCTAATTCAGGCATTCGATCAAAGAATTCAACATCTTTGGGGTTAGATCCGGGCCAGCCTCCTTCAATATAACTTACACCAAGATCGTCAAGACGCTGAGCTATACGAAGTTTGTCATCACAGGACAGTGATATTCCCTCGCGTTGTGTACCATCACGTAAGGTCGTATCATAGATTTTTATGTAATTATCTAACATGTTGACTCATAAGCCTCTATTAGTGATTCGTGTGATAGGATGTAACCAAGTTGATCTACCCCAGTAAGAAGACAGTTTTTTGCAAAACTGTCTATTGGAAATGTGACAGCAGTGCTTCTAGGTATCGTTAAAGTCTGAGAAGCAAGATTTATGGAAAGTTCTGAGTCTGGTGATTGTGCGACTAATTCAAACAATGATTGATGAATATCCTTGTTAACAACTATCGGCAAGAGCGCATTTTTTAAAGCATTATTACGAAAAATGTCGGCGAAAGATGTCGATATCACTGCATTTATACCCCAAGCAGTTAGAGCCCACGGCGCATGCTCTCGGGATGATCCACATCCAAAATTGTCACCAGCCAAAATGATTTTTGCATCCTGGTTTTGCTGTTGGTTAAGTACAAAGTCAGGTTTGACGGAACCATCGCTATTGTAACGCCAGTCAGAGAAAAGTGCTTCTCCCAGACCGTTCTTGTCTGTTACCTTCAGGAATCGAGCTGGAATGATTTGGTCAGTGTCTATATTACGATTAGGTATCACAATGACTTTAGATTTGAGATGAGTGAATTTGGCCATTTTATATCATCTCCCTAACATCTGATATTGCGCCCCTCACTGCTGTTGCAGCTGCTGTGAGAGGAGATGCCAGGAAGGTGCGTGCACCTTTCCCCTGGCGACCTTCAAAATTCCGGTTGCTAGTACTGACAGCATATTGTCCAGGTTCGACTTGGTCTCCATTCATTGCTATACACATGGAACAGCCTGCTTCACGCCATTCGGCACCGGCTTCAGTAAACACTTGGTCTAAGCCTTCAGATTCAGCTTGTATTTTCACTGATTGTGAACCAGGTACTACTAACATTCTTATGTTTTCTGCAACCCGCCGACCTTCTAGGACTTTGGCTGCTAATCGTAGATCAGAAATACGGCCGTTAGTACAGCTTCCTATGAATACAACATCGACAGGATGTCCTAACAGTGGTTGTCCTGGTTGTAATTCCATATAAGTGAGCGAATCCTCCAAGTTATGTCGTTTGTCTGGATCACTATAGTTGTTCGGATTCGGAATCCGGCCTGTAATTTGAAGTCCCATGCTTGGATTTGTACCAAAAGTTATCATTGGTTCAAGTGACGATGCATCCAGTGTTATAGATTGGTCATAAATAGCTTCTCCGTCAGTAGAAAGTTTTTTCCACGACTTAATAGCTTTATCCCATTCAATTCCCTTAGGAGAGTGTTCGCGTCCAGCCAGATATTCGAAGGTTGTGTCATCAGGGGCAACCATGCCAGCACGAGCTCCACCTTCAATCGACATATTGCATATGGTCATTCTTTCTTCCATTGTAAGGCCGCGGATTGCTTCACCGGTGTATTCAAATACATGACCTGTACCACCACCAATACCTATTTGGGCTATCAGTGCTAATATTATGTCTTTTGCAGATACACCTATTCCCAGTTTGCCTGATAAGTTCACTTGGAATGTTTTAGGTTGGTGTTGGAGTAGGCATTGACTGGCCAGCACATGTTCTACCTCGCTGGTGCCTATTCCAAAGGCCAGAGCTCCAAATGCACCATGTGTTGACGTGTGGCTATCACCACATACTATGGTCATGCCAGGCTGTGTTCGTCCGAGTTCAGGACCTATAACATGTACTATACCCCTCATAGGAGAGTCCATTCCATAAAGTTCTATGTCAAACTCCTCACAGTTTTCAGCGAGTTGTTGTAGTTGTGCAGCTGCTTGAGTGTCTGCCATAGGGATTGAAAGTGGTGTAGTAGGAATTGAGTGATCCATTGTCGCAAGTGTATGTGTTGGGCGTCGTACTTTCAATCCGCGTTCTCGTAATCCGGTAAATGCCTGCGGGGATGTGACTTCATGGACCAAGTGCAGGTCGATATATAACACCGCCGGGGACTTTGGTTCTTGTGTCACTATATGTGAGTGCCAAATCTTTTCAAAAAGTGTAAGTGGATTAGAACTCATAAGAAAGCACTCCGTTTTTAGTCGTTAGTAATAGCATCGTTGTTATTGGTATGTAAATCTAATGCTCCAATTGCCTTGTTTAAGGCATTTACGTAAGCTCGTGCACTGGCAACAAAAATATCTGTACTGGCTCCATGTCCTCCGAAAGATCTATACTGCATTTGCTCTCTCTGCGGGGATAGGCGTTTGGGAGCTGACACTTTTTCTGAATCTATTTGTATCCGCACAGTAACCTCACCAATCGCATCTATTCCTTCAGTCACTGCATTTACGTTATATTCCGTCAGTTCATTCGGCAATTCTATGATGTGGTCTATAGCACTGTAACAAGCGTCTACTGGTCCAGTGCCAATGGATGCATGCTCTATCAGCAGTCCGTTAGAGTCAACTATTCGTACTGTTGCTGTAGGTAAACCTAGGGTGCCACACACTACTTGCACATCCTGCAACTTAAATACTTCTATAGGTTGATTTATTTCATCAGTAATTAACACTTCTATGTCTGCGTCTGTGATCACTTTTTTCTTTTCGGCTACTCTCTTGAAACGGTTAAAAACGTCTTTTAAATCTTTATCGCTAAGTTCGTAGCCTAGCTCCTGTAGTCGTACTCGAAGAGCATGGCGTCCAGAATGTTTACCCAAAACTAGTTTGGATTGTGATAACCCTACTGTTTCAGGACGCATAATCTCGTAGGTTTCTTCATGTTTGAGCATTCCGTCCTGATGGATGCCAGCTTCATGCGCGAAAGCATTTGCTCCCACTATAGCTTTGTTGGGTTGCACCACTATTCCAGTGTAATTGCTGACCATGCGACTAGTGCGCACAATTTGAGTGGTGTCTATACCATGTTCAAGTTCAAATATTGACTTTCTCGTTTGTAAAGTCATAACAACTTCTTCTAGGGAAGTGTTTCCGGCACGTTCGCCAATTCCGTTAATGGTTACTTCTGCCTGTCTTGCACCGGCTCTAATACCCGCTAGAGTGTTTGCCGTGGCCATACCTAAGTCATTGTGACAATGTACTGAAAGAATTACTTTTTCTATTCCGGGCGTATTAGCAACAATTCCAGCGATGAGTGCTCCAAACTCATCCGGAGTGGTATATCCCACAGTATCAGGTATATTTAATGTGGTTGCGCCAGATTTTATCGCCTGTTCTAACACTGTGTAGAGGAAATCCGGTTGGCTACGACCAGCATCCTCTGGGCTAAATTCTACATTATCACACAGTTGTTTGGCGTATGCGACTGCGTGCTTTACTCTATCTATCACTTCTTCGGGGTCCATACGCAGTTTGTGTCGCATGTGTATTTCAGAGGTAGCAAGGAAAGTATGAATACGTGGGTGGTCGGCACTTTGTATGGCTTCCCAAGCAGCATCAATATCCTGTTCTGATGCTCGAGCTAAACCGCATATTGTAGGAGTGTGTTTATATTCTTCCCCTAATTTGGTCAGGGAATCTTCTCGACCTATTTCATTAGCTATACCCTGTACTGCAGCTAAATCATCTGGAGATGCAGCTGGGAAACCAGCTTCAATAATGTCAACTCCAAGTCTAGCTAATTGTCTAGCAACCTCGAGTTTTTCTGAACTGGTGAGAGTTGCACCTGGTGATTGTTCACCATCTCTTAGCGTAGTATCGAAAAAACGAATATACTTTGTCATGACAAATTAATTGCCTCGTTTATTACTCTCCTGGTTTAATGGTTACTGGATCTATAAATGGCATCATGCTACGTAACTTTGCTCCTACTTCTTCAATCAAGTGGCTTTGTTCTTCGCTCCTTTTCTTATTGAACCAAGGCCGCCCATTTTCATTTTCTTCAATCCATTGTTTTGCGTAGGCTCCGCTTTGTATATCGCTGAGGATTTGGGACATTGCTCCTATGGTTTCTTCAGTTACAATTCGTGGACCTGCTACGTAATCACCATGTTCTGCTGTGTCCGATACTGAGTAACGCATATAATTCAGTCCACCTTGGTAGAGTAAGTCTACAATTAGCTTGAGTTCGTGCATGCACTCAAAATACGCTACCTCTGGTTGATAACCAGCCTTCACAAGTGTCTCAAATGCAGCTTTTACTAAAGCACTGACACCACCGCACAAAATACTTTGTTCACCAAAAAGATCAGTCTCGGTTTCCTCCGCAAATGTAGTTTCTAGGGCTCCCGCTCGAGTGACGCCAATTCCCCATGCGTATGATAAGGCTGTATCCTTGGCCTTACCGGAGGCATCCTGATGTACTGCTAGCAATGCTGGCGTACAACCACCTTCAATGAAGGTTTCGCGCACGCGATGTCCAGGAGCTTTGGGAGCAATCATACTTACATCTACTTGAGGTGGCGGCTCGATTGTGTTAAAGCGTATATTAAAGCCATGTCCGAACATAAGAGTTTTCCCAGCTGTTAGAGTTGGCTCTATATTTTCAGAGTATATTTGTGGTTGCACCGTATCTGGAGCGAGTATCATAATCACGTCTGCCCATTTTGACGCTTCAGATACGCTCATGACTTCTAACCCGTCCGATTTTGCCTTATCTATGCTTTTGCTACCGTCATGAAGACCTACGATTACGTTCACACCATTATCATTGAGGTTCTGAGCATGAGCATGTCCCTGTGACCCATATCCGATAATTGCTACCTTTTTGCGTTTTATAATACTTGGATCAGCATCTTTGTCATAATAAATTGTAGCCATGTGGCCTCCGCTAAATATTAGATTTCGTAAGTTTGTAATTGCTTGTTATAATCTGTGCTTTTTATTAATCTTGCTTGGTTTGTATAGTTTCAAATAGTGAGGGATCAGAATAATCCTGGTCATCCCCTGGTTGTATTGCTATCACTCCAGTACGCTGTACTTCAACTATTCTGAATGGCTCTAGCATTTGTAGTAAACGCGTAACTTCTTCTGCTGTACCACTAATTTCAAGCACAAGAGTCTGAGATGCAGTATCTACAATATTAGCGTGAAATACATCCGCTATTTGTACAATTTCACTTCGAGTTTTACTATCAGCTTTTACTTTGATAAGGGCTAGTTCTCGAGCTACTGGAGATTTATGTGTTAAATCATCAACTCGTAGAACATTGACTAGTTTGTACAGGTTAGCTTCAATGCGTCTAGCTACGTTTTCGTCTTCAGCATCTACCATTATGGTCATTCGAGAAATTCCAGGCCTGTTAGTATGACCTACGGCTAAAGATTCAATATTAAAACCGCGTCGACGGAATAATGATGCTACTCTATTTAGAACACCAGGTTTATCTTCGACGTAGGCAATAATTGTGTGTATCATACCATTACTCTACTCCAATCTACCATTCGATCTCTGGTTTTGGTCTTCTTATCATATCATCCAAGTCTGCTCCAGTAGCTACCATTGGATATACTGAATCTTCTTTTTCAACTTCGAAGTCTATTACTACTACCCCTGGTGTACTTTGTGCTTTTCGGACAGCTGTTTCCACGTCTTCGCGTTTTGATACTCGAATACCAGTGGCACGGTGAGCCTCTGCTAGTTTCACAAAGTCAGGACTAAGCATTGGAGTAGCAGAATAACGACCATCATAAAAAAACTCTTGCCATTGTCGGACCATCCCCAAATATCCATTGTTAATTATAGCTACATTTAGGTCAATATTTTCCTGAGCTAGAGTAGTGAGTTCTGCTGCGGTCATCTGAAATCCGCCATCTCCGCAGATGACCCATACTTCTTTCTCGGGACAAGACAACTTTGCTCCCATAGCTGCTGGTAGTGCAAATCCCATTGTTCCTAGACCGCCGGAAGTAATCAAAGATCGAGGGGTATCATGATGATAATATTGAGTTTCCCACATCTGATGTTGTCCGACATCAGTTACGACTAATGCGTCTCCGTTTGTTAGACGCCAGATATCATGAATAACATGAGCAGCATAAAGATGTCCCATATCAGGCATGTGCTTGATATCACGCACAGCTGAGTCTCCCCTATGTGATTCAATTTTACTTAGCCACTCTTTACGGTTGCCCTGATCAGTATGTGACGTGAGTTTTGCTAGCATTTCTCGTAAATCACCTACAATTGCAACATCGACTTTAACATTCTTATCTATCTCGGTAGGGTCGATTTCTATATGGATTTTCTTAGCATGTTTAGCATAATTAGCCAAATTGCCAGTGACACGATCATCAAATCGCATTCCAAATGCTAGAAGTAGATCAGATTCTTGTATAGCAGTGTTTACCCATGCTTCTCCATGCATACCCATCATACCCAGATTAAGTGGATGAGATGCTGGAAATCCGCCAAGACCCAACAATGTCATAGACAGTGGGATATTGGTGCGTTCCACAAATTTCAGAAGTTCTGCCATGGCGCCCGATGCAATAACGCCCTGTCCGGCTAAAATGATAGGGCGTTCAGCGTTATTTATTAAATCGGCAGCTTCTTGAAAAGTTCGTTGGTCCGCACTCATATCAGGACGATAACCCGGCAGTTTGACAGGTTTGTCGATCCATTGGAATTCTATTTTTTCATTTTGCACATCTTTTGCAATGTCAACTAGAACAGGACCTTGTCTGCCTGAACGGGCTATGTAAAATGCTTCACGCAGCGTGTCTGCAAGTTCTGCTATTTCGGTTACTAGATAGTTGTGCTTAGTGATTGGGAGTGTTACTCCTGTTACATCAGTTTCTTGAAATGCATCAGTACCGATGACTTGTGAAGGCACTTGTCCAGTAATACAAACTATAGGTGAAGAGTCGAGCATAGCTGTGGCAATCCCTGTCACTAGGTTAGTTGCTCCAGGTCCTGAAGTGGCCATGGCAACTCCCACCTCGCCTGAAGCTCTTGCATAACCATCTGCTGCATGGGCAGCGCCTTGTTCATGTCTGGTGAGGACATGATGAATATTGTAGTCCAGCATGGCATCATAAATTGGCATTATGGCACCACCAGGATAGCCAAAGATGAGTTCAACACCTTCCTTCACTAAAACTTCCATAGTGATTTGTGCTCCGCTCAAAATAGGCATCTGCAACTCTCCTTGTCAAATCCGCTCTAGTTAGCTCAATAAATCCTCGGATTACTACTGCATTTATGACACTATCTATATATAAAAAAAGCCGCTCCTTTGTGTGGGGCGGCTCGTATGTTTCTCTTCTTCAGCTTGGATACTAGTGTTTGTTTATCCTAGCTGGGGCCATCCCACATGAGTCAGACTCCTCTACAATAACAAGGAGTACAAACAATAACGATAGCACCAGCAATAAGAAATACATTATCAACAAATATCCTATAGGAATCTAGTCTACTTCAAGCTCAGTGTAATGTCAAGGCTCAAAATGTCATACTGGATAGCAAACCATCCTGAAGATCATGAGTCAAAATATAAACTAAATTCGTGTGGATGTGTACGTAGACGGACCGCATCCACCTCATTTTCGCGTTTATAGCCTATGTAAGTCTCAATGAGATCAGGAGTAAACACATCACCCTTAAGTAGAAAGTCATGATTGTTCTCAAGCTCATCAAGTACTTCTGCAAGTGTACCAGGTACTTGCGGAACATTTGCCAGTTCCTCAGGTGGTAAATCATATAAATCCTTATCCATTGGTTCTCCAGGATCTATCTGGTTTTCTATTCCATCTAGCCCAGCCATCAGCAACGCTGCACATGCAAGATACGGATTGCACGTTGGGTCTGGAGCACGAAACTCTACTCTAGTTGCCTTTTCGCTTTTAGAGAAAGTAGGAAGCCTACATATTGCAGAGCGATTACGCTTGGAATATGCTAGGTTGACTGGTGCTTCAAAACCTGGTACTAGACGACGATAAGAATTGGTAGTAGGTGCAGCCAGTGCCAATAGTGCTGGAGCATGTTTTAGCAAACCTCCAATATAGTACAAAGCTGTCTCAGAGAGTTGAGCATAACCACTCTTGTCATAGAAGACGTTTTTGCCGTTTTTCCAAAGACTAGTGTGCAGGTGCATACCACTTCCATTGTCCTCAAATAGTGGCTTAGGCATGAAAGTAGCAGTAAGTCCATGGCGTCTTGCCACCATTCGAACCAAGTATTTATATTTTAGTAGATTATCTGACGTGTTAACCAAAGTGTCATAACGTAAATCGATCTCACTTTGACCTGCAGAAGCTACTTCGTGGTGATGTGCTTCTACTGGAATGCCTGCCGCTTGAAGAGTAAGCATCATGTCACTACGAACGTCCTGCAGGGTATCAACAGGTGGGACAGGGAAATATCCACGTTTGGCTTGTATCTGTCCACCTGGGTTAGGCCCTAAATCTTCACCACTATTCCACCAGCCCTCACGACTATCAATAGCATAGTATGAGGAGTATGGTGTGCTTTCGTATCTGACATCGTCAAATATAAAGAATTCTGCTTCAGGGCCCCAGTAGCTTAAGTCTGCTATGCCGCTTTGTTGCATGTAGTTATTTGCCTTTCTTGCAACATAGCGTGGATCACGACTATAAGGCTCTAAGGTTACCGGGTCATAGATATCACATATAATTGCTAATGTAGATATGTCGAGTACTGGATCCATGAAAGTTGTGCTTGGATCAGGGAGGAGCAACATATCAGATTCATGAATTTGTTGGAATCCACGGATTGAAGATCCATCAAAACCTATACCATTTTTGAATAGTTCTTCTGTGAATTCATTTACCGGAATACTAAAATGCTGCCAAGTACCAAATAAATCAGTAAATCGTATGTCTACTACTTGAGCTTTCGCTTCTTCGGCTACCTTGATAACCTCTTTAATTGCAGAACCTTTTGCTGACATCTCTAACTCTTCCCTCCTTTACATTAACGATTAAAACCACTACAGGCAACCAATCTTTAGATACAAACCTATAAGATAGGTAACATCTGAATGTACTATTGTTAGCTTAGAACTATGTGGTTGATTATACTATAACAGAATTTTGTGTTTGTCAACTTGAGATCACTATGATTATTATTGGATTGATACAATTTTATGCAATATTTACTCTGATAGCCGAAGTCTAGAGCTATGCTTCTCCTGTTTGGGTGTTTGTTTTCTTATAGATTGTGGTGGAACATTGTTCCAGGGTACAACTTTTACAATGGCATGCCGTACGGATGGCCAATTTTTGCACAACTGGCTGGCAACATGACTATTTGTTAGTCGGGAATGGTGATTTACCCACTTAAAAAGCTCCTCCTCTTCTTCTTTGTGAAGTGATTTGATTGTTACTTGTTCTGGATTTATTCTTGTAGAGAGTTTTGTGTGGGGATCGTATACATAAGCTTTTCCACCGGTCATTCCTGCACCAAAGTTTTGACCTACAGTTCCCAGAACTATTACAGTTCCATCAGTCATATATTCACAGCCATGATCACCAATACCTTCAACAATGGCAAAAGCACCACTATTACGTACAGCAAAACGTTCGCCTGCACTCCCAGCCAGAAATAATTCTCCTGATGTTGCGCCATACAGAATTGTGTTACCAGCCAATGTAGGATGCATTCCTTGATATCCAATCTCTGAACGAATTATGATTCTGGCACCACCCAAACCTTTACCAACATAATCATTAG
>CAJWIA010000024.1 GCA_913040765.1 uncultured Anaerolineales bacterium
TGCAGGATCATATTCGAGGTCTGCATCCTGTGTGATGGTGTAATCGCCATTACACAAAGGAATAGCTGTACGAACTGAATGACCTTTACCTCGATTCTCAGGTTGCATAATGATTTGAACATTATCTGCGCAATAATTGAGCAACAAATCTTTAGTACCATCTGTAGAACAATTGTCAACAACTATAATCTGTTTCTGCCAGTCCGGACCAATATCAGCCTGCTGCACTCGCTTCAAAATCTCCACTATAGTCGCACATTCGTTATACACTGGAACTATGATTGAGAGTTTCAACGCAAAGATGCCTGCATGAAACTGGTAAATATATCCAGCATGTAATCAATCTGCTTGTTATTCAAACCCGGATAAACTCCAACAAAGAATGTAGATTGCATCACATGGTCAGAAACCGGTAATTCACCTATGATCCTACAGTCAATTTCTGAGAAACCTGGTTGACGTAACACATTTCCAGCAAACAACATTCTAGTTTCGATATTATTATCTTCTAAGTAACGAATGATCTCCTTGCGACCAAATGGAGCATCCTGTCGCACTGTAATTGGAAATGCAAACCAAGAAGGATCTGATTTTTTGTGCCATCTAGGTAGAGTGAGATAATCTTGCCATTGCTCCAAACCAGAATATAGGCGCATAAAGTTTCTTTTCCGGACATCTATAAAATCAGGTAATTTTTCCAACTGAGCTAAACCAAGGGCAGCCTGAGGATCAGTTAATTTTAGATTATATCCAATCTCTGTAAAATAATATCTATGATCATAGTACCCTGCTATGCCAGGTATCTCTCGTTCGAACCTTCGACCACACTTACCATCAGTCGGATTCTCATATTCGCACCAACAATCCCGTCCCCAGTCACGAACACTTCGAGCTATTCTAGCTAGACTATGACTCCTGGTAAAAACAGCACCTCCCTCCCCCAAAGTAATATGATGTGCGGGGTAAAAACTAAGCGTAGCAATATCACCGAAGGTACCCAACATACGACCATCATACGTAGAACCTAAAGCATCACACACATCTTCAATCAATATCAGATTGTGTTCATTAACAATTTGCATAATAGCATCCATGTCAGCTGGATTGCCGAGCGTATGCGCAAACATAATAGCGCGGGTACGTGAAGAAATTGCAGCCTGCACTTGATTGATATCCAAGTTGTAGTCAGCTATTCCACAATCCACAAAAACAGGAGTAAGTCTGTTTTGTACAAGAGGCGCCACAGTGGTAGGAAATGATGTTGCTGGCACTATTACTTCATCACCAGGTACGAGGCGTTGTTCTCCACGCTTTCGACTGCATAAGGCTGTAACAGCTACTAGATTAGCTGATGAACCTGAGTTTACTGGAATAATTTCACTTACCCCAAGAAATTTACCTAGTTCTAGTTCAAACTGTTTCGCGTACGGACCTGCTGTAAGCCAAAAGTCAAGCACTGAAGCAACCATCATGTTCATATCCCGCTCATCAAATACTCGTCCTGCATATTTGACTCGACTTTTACCTGGAAAAAACTCTTGGTCTGAATGCTCAATTAGATAGTATTCTGCAACCTTCTGCATTATTTCTGATTTTAATCGGTCTTTACTCGTCATAAATTACCTGTCTCAGAATCAATTAAAATACTAAGACCTTCTTCCAGTACAGTTGTTGCTCTCCAACCAATTAATGTATCGGTAAGTTCTGCATTTCCCATTACGCTCATATTTTCTCCATTCCTATAGGGAAGTTCTCCAAAACTGGGAGGCACATTACATCCTGCCAGCTGATAAAGTGTCTCCACTACCTCCCGCAATTGAGTCCCTATGCCAGTACCGATATCAACAGTCATTGCAGATTCAAGTTCAGATTGAGCCACAGAAATTAATCCAGAAGCTACATCGTCTACAAACACCCAATCACGAACTTGCTCACCAGGAGATAGAGGAAATTTGACACCGCTAATCAAAGCATTTAAAGCTGCTGGAAGTACGTTTTTAGAGGATTGTCCTGGACCATAACATTGATATATCATTGCCCCTGCCACTGGCCAACCTTTGGTACGTCCATACATGGAACAAAATCCCCACCCTGCTGCTTTACTCACTGCATAGGGACTGTTCAGATCTAATTCGGTTGGACTGCGAGCAACTACTACCTTGACATTACCTTGGATAGCCTTAAGCAAGTTGACTGTTCCAATAGTGTTTACCCCAATAGCTCTTTCTTCAGAAAGAAAGGGATCACTCGCTCCTGCTGCTGCTAAATGAAAAACAATTTCAGGAGAATAAATGTCTAGTACTTTTGAAATCGCATCTGGATCAGCAATATCACCATCTAAGAACCCAAACAAATCCGACTGTCCGAGCTTTTGTCTATCCAATCCTACAACCTTTGCGCCCACCTTAACTAAGTGTCTGCATAGATGACTGCCGACAAAACCTTCTGAGCCAGTAATCAAAACAGACTTGTTTGCCCAAAACTCGTTCACGTCTGCAATAGGAAGGTGCGATACCACTCAAAAGTCTCTAACAGACCATCATGCAATGAATATTCGGCCTTCCACCCGAGTCGCTCTTCAGCGAGTTTGCTGGAAAGATATTGATCTTGAATCTCATTCGACGCAGCATTTTGAATAATAGGCTTAACATTATTATCACCAGAAATATCTAATATGCTTTCCACCATTTCCAATGCTGTAACAGGATCATCAGTACCAAAATTGTAGGCCATACCAGAATGTGCATCTCTATCTTCGGCAAGATTTTCTATCAGCATAATACATGCCCTCACAATATCTTGCACATACACATAATCACGTTTTGGTTTACCATCAGATCGGATAACTGGCGGCTCGCGATTGATGACACTACGCATTGTGCCAGGCACTATCCGATTCCAATTTAAATCTCCGCCACCATACATGTTGGCACATCTCGTTATTGCCACTGGCAAGCCATAAGTATTAGCATAAGTGCGTGCAATCATATCAGTGCATAATTTTGAGACATCATATGGATGATCCCCCTGCAATGCCACTGATTCAGAGTAAGGCAGATCTTTGTGCGCCCCATATGCTTTGTCACTAGATGCAACTAACATCTGCTCAAGTCCTGGCCATTGTCGAGCAGCATCTAGAACTATCCAGCTACCCCTTATATTAGTTTCAAAAGTAGGTACAGGTGCTCTATTTGCAATCCCCACTGCAGTCTGCGCAGCAAGATGAATACAAGTCTGTATCTCATAATCAGAAAATACGCGTAATACTAAATCACTGTCTGTGATACTGCCACGTACGATATTTAATCGTTTAATAGTGCCAGCACGGACTAATTCACTATGAGGAATATTGTCTCTTACAATGCCAACAACATCAGCACCTAGTTCAAGTAGTCTTAAAGACATCCATGATCCCAGCATACCCGTACAACCAGTTATAAGCACTCTGCGATCACGCCAGAAATGAGTATTAGTCATTCTAGTCTCCCCACACTTTCCAAGGCGCACTATTGTTCCAAACATTATTGAGATTTTGCGCATCCTTAAGAGTGTCCATAGAAGCCCAAAATCCTTCATGTTTGTACATCATCAACTCTCCATCAGAAGCCAGTTTTGGCATTACATCTGTTTCTAAGTCTACTTTACCGTCACCATCTAAGTACTCTAATACACTACGGTCGAAAACAAAGAAACCTGCATTAATCCAATGATCCAATCTAGGTTTCTCATGCATGCTATACACGCGCCCTTGATCATCAATGTCCAAAACGCCATACTGAGACAATGGTCGATATCCGGTCACAGTGGCAATACAATCATGACTGCTATGAAATTCGATTGCACTATTGACATCTATATCACCGATACCATCACCATAAGTAACACATAATGTCTTTGCGTCTATACGGTTTATTGCCATACGAATGCGATCAGATTTCGAAGTTTGTACACCTGCGTCAAAAAGATTAACATGCCAATCTTTCTCCACTCCGCTCGAAGGTATTCTAGAGTCTTCTGTACCCAGTCTGAACTCAAGATCCTGGGTCAACGAGCTAAAATTGAGAAAGTATTTACGAAAAACCTCTCCATGATGGCCCAAAGGCAAAATAAAATTAGTATGGCCAAAATGTGAGTACAAGCGCATAACATGCCACAATATAGGCCGGCTACCCACCTCAACTAGGTGCTTAGGCCTATTACCCAAATCCGCTCTCATGCGCGAACCGGATCCACCTACTAGTAAAACCACTGGCAAGCTAGTCATTGACATATATAGTCACCGATTCATGAAAAACGCTCTCGAATACCGAGAGCGCTAAATTAGCGACATTGAAATCATATCAGACGCACATGTTAATGTCAACGAAGCATGGTACACTCGGCGCGATGAAAATTCACCACTATATTTGGGTATGTGTTGTCCTAACAATTGCAACTGTATCCTGCTCTCAAGCACCAACTGTGGAGATAGATCAATCTGAACCATCAACCACAGTAGACGTGGAAGCCACTGCAACTTCTCCTAGTACTAACATCACTGAACAAAATGCCATTAATAGTTTGAATAACTCCGATACGAGTACTGATGCTTCAACAGCACCAGCAACGCTTACTCCCGCACATGAGAGTATTAATGCAGGCCAACTTGCCTTGCGCAACAGTAACTGGCAAGCAGCAATAGACTCATATATTCTGGCCCTTGACCAATCAGATGAAGATGATGAAATACACTTAGATGCGCACCTTGGTCTAGCCCATAGTTATCTGAGGAGCAAAGCTATGTGGACCGCACTAGAAACCTTAGAAACATTTGAAGCAAATCATCCAACTGCACATAATATGGCCGATGCAATATTTCTTTTAGGTTTAACAAACCATCAAGTAGGCAACCATACAATAGCTATACAATATTTTGATCAATACCTAGAGCAATACCCAAACATGATCGATTCATACGTACTCGAACTTATTGGAGATGCCCATAGATCCTTAGCAAAATACAGTACCTCGGCAGACTACTACGAGTCAGCAATACTAAAGCCACGTAGTACTAACATCAATTTTCTTCTGCTCGACAAAGCCGAAGTATTACAAGCAGCTGGTAAAACACCTGAATCTATAACCCTTTTTGACCTTGTAGCCACTAATACAAAGTATGACAACACAAGAGCCCAAATGGATTACAAACGGGCCCAGACTATGGTAGCAGCCAACCAAATCAATACAGCTATACAGTACTATAAACACGCAGTCAATACATACCCTGAATCATACTACTCTTACCTATCTCTTGTTGAACTACTTAGCTATGGAACTATAGTCAATGAATTCCAACGCGGCTTAATTGATTACCATGCTGAGCAACATACACCAGCAATACTAGCTTTTCGCCGGTATCTCTCAACAAATCCTAACCATGATGCACAAGCCCACTATTATATGGCCCTATCGTACCGCAACCTTGATAATATTCCAGCTGCAAAACTACATTTCCAAGAAATCATTGACACACATCCCGACGATCCTTTATGGGGTGAGGCATGGCTTGAGTTCGCCTATACGCAATGGGGATGGGAGGACAACTACTCAGGTGCCGTGTCAAAACTGAGAGCCATGGGATCTACTTATCCCAAGCATAGTATGGCGCCTGAGATTCTCTTTTACGCAGCTCGTATAGCAGAACGAGGAAAATATTTAGATGCTGCTTCGGATCTATGGGGTCAGGTAGCCGACAACTACCCAAACACTAAACTAGCCTCTGAAGCTGCCTTTCTTTCAGGTATAACTTTCTACCGTCAGGATAATTTTGTGGAAGCTGAGAGACGTTTTAGTCAATCAATTGACCTAAATCAAGGAGATGACAGTCAGCTATCAGCCTCACTGCTATGGCTAGGTAAAGTGCACTCGAATAATGGCAGCACTGAGTTAGCAGAAAATGCATGGGTAAAAGCAATTGATACAGATGAATCTGGATATTATGGAATTAGGGCAAAACAAATGGTCAATGGGAATCTACCATTTCACCCAACACCAAATGTCAACTTCACATTGGCGTCTAATCTAGAATCACAGCAAAAGGCGGAGGATTGGATTGCACAACATTTAGGTATCCAAAACAAGAATCTTGGTGGTTTGTCAAATAAATTGATGTCAGATGAACTCTGGATCAGAGGAAGCACACTTTGGCGATTAGGACAATTTGAGGACGCTCGCGAAGAACTGGATAATTTAAGTAATAATTACAAAAGTGATGGTTTGGTCTCATATCAATTATCTATAGCCTACAAAGATTTGGGTTACTACTATGGTGCTATATGGGCTGCACGTTACTGTATGGATGCACTGGGGCTCTACAACAACATAGATGCACCAAAGTTTATTACACAACTACGCTACGGTCCATACTATCTTGACCTGATACATCCAATATCCAAACAATATGATATAGATCCACTTATCGTTGCGTCTCTAATACGGCAAGAAAGCTTATATCAAGGCGAAGTAACTTCCTCAGCTTATGCGCAAGGATTAATGCAAGTCATACCCCCGACTGGCGACTATATTGCCCGCCAACTTCGCTGGCATAATTATCAGACTGCAGACCTATATCGCCCACATATTAATGTAGCTTTCGGAGTCTACTACCTTGATGAACAATTAGGAATTTTCAACGGTAACAAGTATGCTGCATTATCCGCCTACAATGCTGGACCTGGTAACACTTCTATTTGGAACAAATTGGCAAAAAATGATTACGATCTGCTTGTAGAAATAATAAGACTTGATGAACCCCAGGAATATATACGCCGCATTGCGCAACATTACTCAGTCTACCATCACTTATATGCAGACTAGTTAGTCAATCTCCCTACCACCCTTCTAATTACGATATACCAGTTAGCAATCCCATTAAAGCGGTCTGATGGCTCAATAATTGGACCCATATGTACACCATTGACCACCTTGTTCGTTACGTATGAATACACTGGATGATATACAAGTAGAGCAGGAGTATCATCAACAAACCGCTTCTGGAACATATGGTACAAACCTGTTCTAGCAGATATCGATGGAGTAGTACGTGCTTGTTCTAAATATTCACTTATTATTCGATTGTCATATCCACTATAATTTTGACCACTTTCAATTTCAGTCTGATGCCAAAATGGGTATGGGTCTGGGTCAGGCGTCCTCTGCAAGCTAAGGTCAATCATTATTGCTTGAAATTCTCGAGTATCAAGATGTTCTTCCTTGAGAATATCTGGCTCCACAGTTTGTAGCACTGCATTAATACCTAATTGTCCCCAATCTTCTACTGCAATCTCACCCAAAACGACTGACAAATCATCGTTAGGCACCAACAACTGAAATTTAAGGTCTTGACCATCTTTTTGCAATCCAGAATTATCGTTAATACCTTCGACATCAGATTCAGGCAAAGCCCATCCTGACTCGCTTAACAAATCAGCAGCATTGTCGGGATCATAATCAACATTCATTAGAGAGTCATTGAAAGCCCAATTGCCTGGATGAATTGGGCTGCTAGCCAACACAGCTTGTCCCGACAAGAATTCGTTTACAAAATATTTGCGATTTAGTCCCAACAGCAATGCTAATCTCACCTTCTTCTCTCTAAAAAATTTGAGGGACTCGTTTTGTTGATTCAGCAAAATTATTTTAGTTTCAGGCAACAAAGAAGAATGAATATTAAAGTTATCATTATTCAACATCGAAGCTATACCACCTTGACTCAGTCCACCAACTCCCATTACTTCATTTTGTCGCAATGCCTCAATAGCCGAATATTCATCGAGATAGTACTTAATTTTGATTGCACTCAACATAGGGGTATCACCATGATAGAAAGGGTTGGTTATCAGTGCAATTTCAGCACGGGATTCCCCATCCGCCAAACTCAAATTCTCTACCCGAAAAGGTCCTGATCCTACAGGACTCAGATTAGCCGGATGAAGCTTGAGATCAGCAGAGCGCACACCTGAAAACATATGAGCAGGTAAAACCGGAAATGTTACGTGATCAAGAAAAGGTGCATAAGCCTCAGGTAATGTGAGTTTAAGAGTACTATTATTAAGCTTGGCCACAGCAATCTGCCTCCATAATTCACCAGTATCAACTGGCCCAGGGTAATCTGGAGATTGCATCAGACCAATAGTAAATATTACGTCATCCAGTGAAAGGGGCACACCATCATGCCAACGCAGACCTGAACGCATCACAAAAGTATAAGAAAGGCCATCTGCAGTAACTGCCCAACTTTCAGCTAAATCAGGTGTTGGATGTCCTGATCCATCAAACTTCAACATACCTGCATAAACCAACTTTGTAATGTCACGATCCGGCCCATGGTGAGAGAACAGTAGAGGATTTAAATCGCGTGGCTCACCTATCACACCTTCCACGTACGTGCCACCAGACGCTGGAGACACAGAAACCAGAAGTCCTAAAGATTGCGTATATAATAAATACCCAATTAGTGCCAATCCAGTTATTGCTATTACAATCTGTGTACGTATATTATTCATATAAACTACGCTTGTAAGAAAAAAGTGCCCCGATAAGATTTTGGGAGCACTTTTAAGACTAATCGATGGACTAGCTTATAACACAACTTCTGGTAGCCATAGAAAACTTACTAGACAGAATTATCAGCTATATGAGCGTTAGCCATTCACCATAACATTAAGTATCGCAGTAACAAAAAAGGCTACTGCCAGACCAATGGTGATATTAAACAGTAGTTTCTCAACCCCTCTGCGTGCACGGAACACACTACCCTCTGTCGCCCCCGTAAGACCACCTAAGCCAGCACCTTTACTTTGCAAAACAATAGCAACAATTAATGCAATTGAAATTACAATTTGGGCTAAATTCATCGTCGCATTCATGTAGACAATCCTCAAATACTAACTGCAAGATTATATCACAAGCACATATGCTTACAACAATATACGATTATGTTGACATCACTAAATTATACGCAAATACACTCTAATACAGTACAATATTGATACGTTACAATACTTTATCCAATGAATCCTCACAACAAATCATTAAGTCAACCAACAGATACCAATAAAAACAAAGTACTTAACAAACGTTACATGCTCACTGAACGACGAGCCATGGGAGGCATGGCAAATGTTTATAGAGCAGAAGACCTAGTACTTCAAAGAGTGGTTGCAGTAAAAATCCTGAGAGAAGAATTCGCTGCAGACCAAGATCTAGTGGACCAATTCCTGCGTGAAGCTAGGGCAGTAGCTCATCTCAGTCATGCGAATGTAGTGGCAGTTTATGACGTAGGTAGTGACGTAGAAAGTCATTATATGGTATTAGAACATGTGTCGGGACATGACCTAAAGCACCACATCATACTGGATACTCCTTTTAGCACTGATCTAGCACTTGAATATGTGATTTGTATGTGTGCAGGTATAGGTCATGCACATGAACAAGGTCTTGTACATTGTGATGTTAAACCACACAACATACTAGTTACAGATGATGGCCAGATAAAAGTAGCAGATTTTGGTATATCAAGACTGATGAAGCCAACTGAACCTTTTGATCCAATACCAAAAGCTTTTGGAACCCCACATTACTTCTCGCCAGAACAAGCACAAGGCGAGCAGGCTACTCCAGCGTCTGACGTATATTCATTAGGAGTAGTATTGTTCGAAATGCTCACTGGAAGGTTGCCATTTGAATCAGATCAGCCACAAATCTTAGGCCATATGCATATGCATGTAACTCCACCAGACATACGCACACTTAATCAGGGGGTGCCAGATACACTGTCAGATATCATAACAAAAGTACTAACTAAAGAGCCTTCTGCACGCTATAGAACAGCCCAACACCTTGGACATGTTTTGGAAACATATCGCAGCAAAGGGGCGCAGGCTACGAAACCATATTTGGCACTAAGTAATAAAGAGCTAGACAAGCACATTCTTGCACATATGTATGAAAATGAAGTCTTGACAGAGGAAGCCGTGCATAACGATTTTTTTGCTGAGATTGACTGGATATCCTATCTCCTAGGAACTACTGCAGTATTATTGATACTTGGATTACTAGCACTTTGGACAAGAGTATACTGGAAACTGGCACCTCTATTAATTTCAGTAAATTAACAAATATCTTACAAGAAAATCCGTCAAACTTGGTATAATTACTGGACTTGTAAGGCAAAACACGGAGACAAAAAGTGGAAAATCCCCGTATGAAAAACTCATTAGTGTACGTACTGATAGTAATAGCATTAGGCGCTATACTTTATTCAGTTCGCACTCAATCAGGACCAAAAACAGAGCTCACAATCAGTGAAGTCGCCACTCAAATTGAACGTGGTACTGTAGAAAAAATAGTGGTAGCGGAAGATGATTTAACTATTCATTTTCGTCCAGGTGCAGAATATGAACTAGCTATTACACGCAAAGAAAGTGCCTCAACAGCCCCTGAACAATTCGCTACACTTGGTGTAAGTGAACAGGCTAGATCTACTGTCAAATGGGAAGTGCAACGTCCCGGCGATTGGGGCAACATAATGGTGCTTCTTAGTTACACTTTACCTGCAGTATTCGTCATTGGATTTATTTATTTCATTCTTCGCCAAGCTCAGGGCACAAACAATCAAGCTCTATCCTTTGGGAAAAGCAAAGCTCGCATGTTCTCTGGAGACCAACCGACTGTGACATTTGACGATGTGGCTGGAGCAGACGAAGCCAAAGAGGAATTACAAGAAGTGGTTGAATTCTTGCAAGAACCAGAAAAGTTCATAGGACTTGGAGCGCGAATACCAAAAGGAGTATTACTGGTCGGATCACCAGGTACTGGCAAAACATTACTAGCGAAAGCAGTATCTGGCGAGGCTGGTGTACCATTTTTCTCCATATCTGGTTCAGAGTTTGTTGAAATGTTCGTTGGTGTTGGTGCAAGCCGAGTAAGAGACCTATTCGAACAGGCCAAAAAACATAGTCCCTGTATAGTTTTTGTAGATGAAATAGATGCAGTAGGTCGGCAACGTGGTGCTGGATTAGGTGGTAGTCACGACGAACGTGAGCAAACTCTCAACCAGATACTAGTTGAAATGGATGGCTTCGACACTGATACTAATGTAATAATTGTTGCTGCAACCAATAGGCCTGATATATTAGACCCTGCCCTATTACGACCTGGAAGATTTGATAGACGAGTTGTACTCGACCGCCCAGATATGTTAGGTAGAGAAGCAATCTTCAAAGTGCACGTACGGGGAAAGCCACTAGCTCCTGATGTGCAACTAGATGTTTTGGCCAAATCTACTCCTGGATTTGTAGGTGCCGATATTGAAAACACTGTAAATGAAGCGGCTATATTAGCAGCTAGAACTAATCAAAAATCAATTAGTATGCGAGATATGGAAGCAGCAGTAGAAAGAGTCGTGCTAGGACCAGAACGCAAAAGTCGTATAATGACCGAACGTGAGCGTAAAATTACGGCTTATCATGAGGCTGGCCATGCCGTTGTATCGAGAGCACAACCTGAAGGAGAACCTGTACGTAAAATCACAATTATCCCACGAGGAATTGCAGCTGGACTAACGTGGTATCTGACTACCGATGAGGACCATCGCTTAGCAACAAAGTCAAAACTTAAAGCTCGCTTGGCGGCAATGTTAGGTGGTAGAGCTGCTGAAGAATTGGTATTCGACAAAGGAGAAGTAACTACTGGTGCATCTAACGATCTTGAACAAGTAACCAGCGTTGCCCGCCAGATGGTGACCCGCTGGGGCATGAGCGATAAATTAGGTCCTATGGCTTTCGGTAAAAAAGAAGAGTTAGTATTTCTTGGTAGAGAAATTGGTGAACAACGAGATTTTTCTGAGGCTGTAGCTGAAGAAATAGACTCCGAAGTTCGTACATTGGTTAATAGTTCACACAAATTAGCTGGCAAGTTACTCAAGAAGCATAGCGATAAACTAGACGAAGTGGCAAACTACTTGTTAGAACATGAGACGCTCGAGC
>CAJWIA010000025.1 GCA_913040765.1 uncultured Anaerolineales bacterium
GGGAAACTTATCCAACAGAATAATCTCCAGCAGCACAAAGAAGCTCGCTAGTTGATTAGCTGCCTCATTCAGGCTTCAGTATTAACACATCTCCACTAATATTAGCGCGCCCAAAACTCATAGGTAAGTATTCCACCGCTTGGTGTCTCTCAATAAGATCGTCGTAATGTTTACTGAGAACATTCCCTGATTGACCAGTAGTGTGCATGAACAAACTATTGCTCCAATCACTCAAATCTACTATTTGTCGATAACTAGGTACGTAAATTTGCTTATATGGATCTGAGAACTTGTACGGACCAACATTAACAGTATAGGGTCCACCGCCATTTGCTATTTCTCGTTGAAACAACATGCGTAACGCTGCAACTTCACTGAATGGATTGTGAGCATAAATAGTCTCATGTAATTCGCCCCATTTCCATTTATCTACATTCCTGCCCGTCGACAACAAAGGAATGTTACCTTTAAAGAAATCCTCTAAAAATTCGGTAGCACGATCCAAGGCAATGGTGGCAGCATCTAAGCAGTTTTCGTTAGGTACAGTAAGAACATCATCACACCATGGATTGTCCGGATCTTCCAAAATATTCACTAGAAAAGATGCATGTTTCCGATCAGCAAACTGTTCATATATGTTACCTCGCAATTCATCCTCGAATATGACCATACCCAATTGATGAAACCATGTAGCATATATTGTTGCAGCTACACTATCTGCACCCATCTCAGCATCCCAAGTAATAACATGATCAAGAGCAGGTTGCGCAAGTTCTGATTTAGACTCTGAGGGTTCAACGGCTTGCAAGTAAGGAAGCAATTCTATCGCTTGCCTACTTGTCTGATCGGCCTGTATAGAAATCATATCTTCAATCGAGATCTTGCTGCCTCCGTCGGTGAATTGGAGAATTAACTCTTCAATACGATCCGCTCTGTATCGGGGAGCCCAGTTGCTCGAAATAAAAAACGGATAACTATCTGAAACGACCTTATTATTGGCGGTAACTATATATCCACTCTCAGGATTATAAACCTGAGGTAATTGTTCGAACGGTATCCATCCTTCCCATTCGTATTCACTATTCCACCCCGGAACTGGAACAGTTCCATCGCCTTTTGATCTCACAGGTATACGACCAGGACCAATATAACCTATGTTTCCTTTCTGATCTGCAAAGACCATGTTTTGACTAGGAGCTACATAATACTGCAAAGCATCAGTAAATTCATCCCAATCAGAAGCATAAGCCATTCTTACAAACGCGTCTGCGGTGGTGTCACCTGGATCCAGCGCGGTCCAACGCATTGCAAGCGGAGACCCTGCATTGTCTGACACATCACTAATTAGGGGGCCATGACGAGTACTTCTAGCAGCATATGCAATAGGTTCGTCTTCATCATCCTTAACGACAATCTCCTCTAACACTATAGTCATGTCGTCCCACTCCTGGTCAACCTTATATTGGTTTGGATTACTAGGGTTTATTCTCTCGATATACAAATCTTGTACATCTGGACCAAGATTTGTAAGGCCCCATGCTATGTGCTCATTATGACCAATAGGAACTATTGGCATTCCCAACAAAGTTGCACCCGTAACGTGTAATAGGTTTCCCTGCAACTCGACTAAATACCAAATAGAAGGAATCTGAGCACCCAGGTGAGGATCATTTGCAAGCAAAGGCAAACCACTTTCGGTCAGCTCACCAGATACTACCCAGCTGTTGCTACCAACATCTTTGTCACCCATTCGAAACAGCTGCTGCATAGTTGAATCAACGCCCAATAATGTTTCAGCTAAATCACCAGAAATAATAGTTGTTGCTTCTGATGGGTATCCAGGCACAAGTTCGTTTGCACGGTCTTTACCAACAGCAGACTGTAATAGTGCCCGTAGAAGTTCGTCTTCCCAATTGCCACCCAAATCCCACATCATCATTTTTGACCATACCAACGAATCGTATACCGTCCAGGGTTCAGGAGTAAAACCCAACACCAAATACTCAGGTGGTAGAGTATGCCCCTCATCAATCCACACATTTACACCAGAAACATAAGATTCCAAAGCAGCCTTCGTATCAACAGTGAGAAAATCCCAGGTTTGCACAGCGGCACGATAGGTGCCTAATGTCCTTAAAAACTTATCAATATCTAATGTGGTTTCTCCTAGAACTTCGCTTAGACGACCTGATCCAATGCGTCGATTCATCTCTAACTGCCATAAGCGATCCTGTGCATGCACATATCCCAAAGCAAAATATGCATCAGCATCAGTGGAAGCAAATATATGCGGGACACCATCAGTATCTCGTACAATCTCTATTTGCCCATCAAGTCCTGACAATACTACGGTGCCTTCTGTTTTTGGAAGACTACTGCGTAAATAGAAGTAACTTGCTCCAACCAGCAATATAATCAAGCTTATTGTTATGCCTAAACGGTTTGTTGCTATATTTTTCATATCTTTCAACCCTAATGTAGGTGCAGTATAAAGCTCACTATCATCATAGTCAAATCAGTATTGCAGTCACTGATAGCTTGACAATTAGCATCAATTTGAGATAATCGCCATACAACATAATATGTGGCTAAGACGGAGCCAAGTACGCCAGACGACTATTGACTGACAAAACCATAGTCTTAATAAGACAGAAATGTTCTGGCGGAATTTCACTCTCGAGCCGCACTGGGGAACACTATGTAATTAAGATGCAACATGGCAATTATCCGGTGCCGCGTCCCACGCGTTAGCAGGGGAGAAAATCCGACAATCGGTAAATCAAGTGAGTCTTGGCAAAAAAGACTAAACAGGGTGGTACCGCGGGACTAATTTAGCCCCGTCCCTTTTTCTGGGGCGGGTTTTCTATTTTTGGTCCTTATAGCTATATAATGTTGTGGAGGTATATATGCTTGAATCATTAGATACTATTAAAACCATAGCTTTGTCTGAACTACAAAAAACAAGCGATATGAAAACATTGCGCCTGTGGTATTCGACACACCTAAGTAAAAGCAGCCAATTAATTAAGTCATTGAGAAACCTCAGTAACGTGGCAGCCAAAGATAGACCTACTATCGGCAAGCATGCTAATGACATCCGTAAAATTCTTGAGCAAGCATACGAAGACCGTACCAGTTACTTGAACAAATCTGTTGAATCGCCTGGCCACAAACACATAGCATTGGACGTCACCTTACCAGGAAGGTCTTTGAATCGCGGTCGCCTGCATATAGCTACTCAAACATTACGTAGAATTTACACTATATGGGCTGATATGGGTTTTCAAATCTACCGTTCCAGAGAGATAGAAACCGACGAACTCAACTTCGAGCTTTTGAATATACCTCTCCATCATCCTGCCCGCGACATGTGGGACACTTTTCACACAAATAGTCCTGGGGTTATATTACGCACACATACCTCTCCCGGTCAGATACACGCGATGCAAGCCAACGCCCCCGATCCTATCAGAGTCATACTGCCAGGAATGTGTTACCGATACGAACAAATAACAGCGCGGTCTGAAATCCAATTTAACCAAGTAGAGGGTCTAGCAATCGGCACAAACATACGTTTCACGGATCTCAAAGGTACCCTCTCTGATTTCGCGCGACGCATGTTTGGAACATCAACGCGCACACGCTTTCGAGCATCACATTTCCCATTCACTGAACCAAGCGCCGAAATGGATATTGAATGTTTTTTGTGTTCTGGAGAAGGATGTAGAGTTTGCAAGAAAACTGGATGGCTAGAAATTCTGGGGTGCGGAATGGTACACCCCGCAGTCCTAACCAATGGAGGCTACGAACCTAAGAAATACACAGGGTTTGCCTTTGGGATGGGACCAGAACGCATCGCCATGCTCAAATACGGCATAGATGATATTCGTCATTTTTGGGGAAATGATTTGCGATTTCTAGAACAGTTTTAGATTCATATGATTACATTTACAAAAATCACTAGGTTGTAAAACTATGTACACACTAATTTCTTTGCTTACTAAATACAGTAAGGATATCAAAACATGAAAGTCCCCTTAAGTTGGCTCAAAGACTATATTGAAATAGATCTTGACCCTCATGAGATTGCCCGCCTCCTGACATTTGCAGGATTAGAGGTCGAATCAATAAACTTTATAGGCCTACCACAATCAAATCAACGTCAAAACCAAACAAGCATATACGGGCTTGAGTGGGATCGTAACGACATTATCGTGGCTGACATAACTAAGGTTGAACACCATCCAAACGCGGATAGGTTAGTGTTAGCTCAACTATACGACGGCGAACAGACACATACTGTACTTACAGGAGCTCCCAATCTTTTTCAATATAAAGATCAAGGTAAATTACCCCAACCACTAAAAGTGGCTTACGCACGCGAAGGTGCTCATCTATATGATGGACATAATTCTGGCCAGGAATTGATCAGAATAAAGCGAAAAAAAATTAGAGGAATAGAATCGTATTCGATGGCATGCTCCGAAAAGGAGCTTGGTATATCTGATGAACATGAAGGAATTATCGTTTTCGATTCTGAAGCCCCAATAGCTGGCACACCGCTAGTTGACTACATTGGGGACGCTGTATTCGATATTGCAATTACACCCAACATGGCCCGCAACCTAAATGTGGTAGGTATTGCTAGAGAGCTAGGAGCTCTTACAAAAACTCCAATACATCCTCCAAAAACAAACATAACAATTGCAAAGTCAATGCAATCAGCGCTTGAAATGCCAAAAATAGAAATTGATGAGTCTGAATTGAACCCACGATTTACTGCAACTTTAATAGAGGATATTCAGATCAAACCTTCACCCTACTGGATGCAACTTCGCCTACGAATGTCTGGAATGCGCCCAATTAACAATGTAGTTGATATAACTAACTACGTCATGTTAGAAATGGGTCAACCACTTCATGCATTTGATTATGATGTGCTTCGTGCCCGCTCAAAAACAAAAGCTCCTGTGATAACTACAAGGCTCCCAAACTCCGGGGAGAAAATTATGACTTTGGACGGAATACATCGAACTCTCGACAATTTCACTATCTTAGTCGCAGATAATGCCGGTGCTTTATCAATCGGAGGAATTATGGGTGGCAGTAACTCAGAAGTGTCTGATAACACAAAAAATGTGCTGCTCGAAGCCGCTAGTTGGGATTTAATCAATATACGTCAAACTGTCATATCACAACAATTGCAATCATCCCAAGCAGGATACAGATTTAGTCGCGGAGTAAGCCCTGAGATAGCTGCTAGATCCAACTACAGAGCAGCTGAAATGATCCGGTTATTTGGGAACGGAACAATTGCCCACGCAACCATAGACAAATATCCACGTCATTATGTACCAAACACTGTCAAGCTACGTCTAAGTGAAATACAGCGTAGTTTAGGTATTGATATACCAGCAGATGAAGTGATCAGTATTCTCTTAGCATTAGATTTCTCAGTCGAGAAACAGCAAAACGTTTTACATGTCACAGCTCCTGACCATCGATTAGATATCGGCGTAGATGAAATAGGCACTGCAGATATAATCGAGGAAGTTGCACGCATTTGGGGGTTTGAAAACATCCCTGAGACACAAATATCTGATTTGATGCCAAGACAGAAAAACAACACATTACTTGAAAAAGAAGAGAGGATACGCGACATTCTAGTAAATCTCGGACTACAGGAAGTGATAACATATCGGATTGCCTCGCCTGAAAACGAACAGCTCTTGCATGATTCAGAGAATGGTCCGTACGTGCATTTAGCAAACCCAATAACACCAGAACGCTCTGTTATGCGACGGTCACTTTTATCTAGCGTCCTAGAATGTGCTCGAAACAATTCACGGTTTCAACAACGAATAGCACTGTTCGAAGTCGGTCCAGTATACTTGCCACTGCTCTCCTCATCAGAAAATCAGTCAAACTTGCCAACTGAATCACAACGATTGTCGGTAGTACTGTCCGGCAAGCGAGTCTCGTTAAGTTGGGCTAACAACCAGAGTGACTCAATGGATTATTTTGACATAAAAGGAATTATCGACGAATTACTAAGAGCTGCACATATATCGGACTATACTGTTGAGTCCGGTAATCACCCTTCTTTTCAACCTGGTGCTGTTGCAACGTTAGCTATACACGGATCACAAGCAGGATCTTTTGGTGTTTTACATCCTGATGTAGCATTAAACTATGACTTTGGTGAACACCCTACCTTGGCAGCTGATTTTGATCTTACAACATTTACAAATGCTATGCCAAATCACTACACTATCAACCCGATACCACGTTTTCCTGCCATAATTGAGGATATCGCTTTGATTGTAGACAACCAGATAAATAACGCAGAAGTGGTTAAGTCAATCATAAAGTCTGGTGGGGCCACTCTTACCAATGTGCAGTTATTTGATATTTTCCGTGGAGAACAAATCGGAACCGACAAAAAAAGTTTAGCCTATCGACTAACATATCAGTCTGAAGTAAAAACCTTGACCGACAAAGATGCTGCTAAATTACGTACTAAGATAGTGAAAGCTCTGCAAAAAGAATTAGGAGCACAACTTCGCAGCGAGTAATTCTCTATCCCAAGTACTCTATCAAAGCCGGAGCTATATCAGTCAAGTCATTGATAGCTGATGCAACACCGCTGTGGCCATCGCCAAACAAAAGTACTGGAACCTTATTGCAAGTATGGCGACGCGTAGTTTTATCTTCCAGATTGCCATGATCCGAGACTATAACAATCAACCCATCTGTCTCGGACCAAGAAGCTATGATACCCCCTATGACTGCATCAAGACGCTCAATCGTATCGATAGCCACATTCATAGATCCACGATGTCCAACAATATCGGTCTGCCAGTAGTCAAACAAAAACAAATCAGTCTCCTGAGCTAGCAAAGCCAAACGCTTACCAGCCTCGTGCAATGATAATATGGGTATATCTTCGAAACCAAGATAAGATCGCCATCCCTCTCCGGTAAAGTCTGAAGCCAAAGCCTGACCTGCACGCAAATCTTCTATGGTGAAAAACCTAGCTCCTGTAGTTTGAAATGCAAACTGAATCGATGATGGCAACCGTCGGCCAGATTGTAAATGCTTAAAAAAAGATGGGGGATAAGCATTAGCTAGCATCACAGAACGGTTACTCCTACTTATCGTTTTAAGGATATTATCTCTCCGCAATAATTCTCTAATTTCTCCACTAGGTTTTGGGCCCCAGTGTTTACCAATATACGATGGTACATTAATTCCGGCCATGATTGCTGCCTGACCAGTTGCAGACTGAGGTATACCATCCACACCCATACAAGCGTCTGTTGGCACAAACGAAGAATAACTATCGGAAAAGGCGATCTGTTCAGAAACTAGTTTATGTCCTGACATTAACATGGTTAGGTTGGGTGTGTTAGCAGCAACAAACGGATTGGTATCTGGATCGTCCAATCCAAGTCCCACTCCATCAACAAATAAGATTAGTATTCGTCTCATATACAAACAGCCATCGAACCCATTGATAAGATTGTGTTGCGCAACTTGTTTTATTTATTAATATAACAACTACACAAAGATAAATGTCTTTTTTTGTTACTCGCAGTAAGTTGGTGTATATCAATAATACCGTTAGTAAGATTCTAGCACGCTTTGACAATGCACCAACCCTCCGTTACAATGCCAATCTGTACTCACAAAATGTGTTGCTCATGATATTTGCTGAGTATCTCTTTCAAGAGGGAGGTAGATTAAAACAGTCATGAATGAATATGTAACTAACTCCATACGCAATGTAGTTCTTGTAGGTCATGGAGGGTCTGGAAAAACCTCGCTTGTAGAAGCAATGTTGCATGTAACCGGAGCCACCACACGGCTCGGTAGCGTTGATGATGGGTCGACCGTAGCTGATTTTGAGGATGAAGAACGTAACCGTCAGATGTCTATTAGCACAGCAATGGTTGCGTGTGTCTACGAAGATTACAAAATAAATTTGTTAGACACTCCTGGATTCACCGATTTTGTTGGTGAAGTCAAATCGGCACTACAAGTCGCTGACGCAGCAATAATTGTAGTTGATGCCGTGGCAGGTGTAGAAGTAGGTACCGAGCTTGTTTGGGACTATTGCAATGAACACAATCTTCCCAGATTCATAGTGATCAACAAAATGGATCGTGACAACGCTAATTACAGTAAAGCACTAAGTTCTGTACAACAACTCGCATCGGACAAAAAGCTTATACCTGTGGCACTCCCTTGGGGAGAGAAGTCAAACTTCCAAGGCATTATTGGAATGTTAGCGCAGAAGGCAAGGCCAGGGTCTGGAGCAACAACTGAGGACATTCCTGAAGAGTATGCAGAGACAGTTGCTATTGCACGCACTGAACTTGAGGAAGCTGCAGCGGAAGGCGATGATGAATTGCTAATGCGATACTTAGATGGGGAAACACTAAGTCCCGATGAAATAGAACATGGATTTAAACAAGCTGTACTATCAGGTAGCTGTGCTCCGGTTTTAGTAGCATCAGCCACAGAGTCCATTGGTATAGTGCCACTATTACTCGGTATTACACGTTACCTACCTTCTCCGGCCGAGCAACCCAATCCAACTGTAGACGGTGCGCAAGAAAATGATATGGAAACTTGCGGCGTTCTTGCATTTAAAACTACAGCTGATCCCTTTGTTGGAAAGTTAACGTATTTAAGGGTCATGTCAGGAATCCTCGAATCAGATACGCGAATACAAAACCATACTAAGAAAACCGAAGAACGTATTGGGACTTTACATGTTATGCGTGGGAAAGAACAGATTCCTGTAAAACGATTACATTCTGGAGATCTTGGTACTATAGCAAAACTTAGTGACACAAGCACCGGCGATTCTTTAGGAGACAAAAACAAACCTCTGCATTTTCAGACTGCTGTATATCCTGGAAGTTTATATGCTGTAGCAGTCCGTCCACGCACACAAGCAGATTCGACCAAAATGGGTCCTACTCTCACAAGATTATGTGAAGAAGACCAAACACTTAGTTGGCGCAATGAACCATCTACAAAACAGACGATCTTAGAGGGTATGGGTGACCAACATGTTGATATTGCACTCAAGCGTGCTGAAAAAAAGTTTGGTACATCACTAGATATTAGCACTCCAAAAGTACCGTATCGAGAGAGTATAACTAGCTCTGGAGACAGCCAATATCGACACAAAAAACAGAGTGGTGGAGCTGGTCAATTTGGCGAAGTCCATATGCACATAGAGCCTCTAACTAGTGCAAACATGGATCCGGATGGCGACGAAAACTTCTGCTTCAAGAACAAAGTGTTTGGTGGAGCAATATCGGCTAACTTTATGCCAGCAATTGAAAAAGGTGTACGCAGTGTGTTGACAGATGGTGCGGTAGCTGGCTTTCCCATGGAAAAAATATTTGTGTCAATAACAGATGGCAAGGAACATCCTGTAGACTCAAAGCCCATTGCGTTTGAAATAGCAGCTAGGGAAGCCTTCAAACTTGCCGTCGCAAATGCAAGCCCAGTGCTACTTGAACCTATCATGTTAATTGACATTACAGTACCAGAAAGTAACATGGGCGATGTAATGAGTGACCTCAATAGTAGGCGTGCCAGAGTACAAGGAATGGATTCTCTCGGAGGCAAGAGTATTGTCACCGCAGAGGTGCCGCTGGCAGAAGTCCAACGGTATGTTACTGACTTGCGCTCCATCACCCAGGGACGAGGTGTGTTTTCACTAAAATATTTGCGGCACGAACAAGTGCCATCACACCTTTCGCAGTCAGTCATTGATGCATCCAAATCCAACTCGAAAAATGAATAAACAATCTACTCTAGAAAATTCTCTAAGCTATCACACTTACCTACATATTCGTTTAGTGTTCCACTATCGTAAGAGTAGCACTCACAATAATCTGTGTTGACTTGCTCAGTATCTCCTCGCCAAAACACGAAGCCAACCCGATTAGTTGAACATACTTGGTCGGCTGTTCGACTGAATGGGCCTTTGGTAGTCCAACCCAACCCACGCTCATCATCTTCCATTATTAACCACACGCGATATTCGCGGTATTCGTTAGGGCTCCAGACCAGCTCACCTTGCATAGCTAACATCAAACCAAAAACTGGAAGAGATATAATGCCAAACCAAAATACCACAAAAACCCCCGCAAACACATGTCGAATTTTCAACCAATCAGGAAGTAATTTCATATTTACATAACACCTATAGTTTGTCTGGTAAAATCGCTTCAAAAGTATATAGCATCTGAAAAAAATATGGGCTTTTTATGACTTTGATTGTGGAAAAATTATCTCTTGGGCCTCTGGAGACCAACTGCTTCATAATAGCTGATTCCGAATGTAATGATTGCGTAGTAATTGATCCAGCGTGGAACGCAAACAAAATCATTGGATTAGTTAATAAGAGAGGTTGGAATTTGCAAGCTATATGGCTAACTCACTCTCATTTTGACCACTTTGGGGCACTAGGTACAATAATAAAATCTCACCCTGATTTGCCTTTAGGACTTCATGTGAAGGATCTACCATTGTATCAAGCTGGTGGAGGAGCAGCAAATTGGGGTATTCCAATTGATAATAGCCACCAGCCTACATTATGGTTTGACCAGACTATTAATTTGAATGTTGGCATGCACAATTTCATTGTATTGTTTGTACCCGGACATTCTCCTGGCCACGTAGCCTTCTTGGAAACTAATAGTAATTTGTTGTTTGGAGGCGACGTACTTTTCCAGGGAGGCATAGGACGCACTGATCTATATGGTGGTGACTTTAACCAACTCATCAACAGCATAAAGTTGCATTTTCTCACCCGTCCCAATGATACTGTTGTTTACCCAGGACATGGGAGCAACACTACTATTTTGGCTGAAAAACAATACAACCCTTACTTAACTTAATTAGCGGATTGGTGTGAAACCCTCTGGTAAATCAGTTTTAGGTCTCTGCTGCACCCAGGCTAACCACTCACGCAAAACACCTGAGAACTCCTTATAGCTTATCGCGTATACAGGAATACTGAAATTTCCCGCCTCCGAAATTTTTAGTGATTTGACGTCTGAGCTAACAGAACTTTGCCAACCATAACCGATAGCTCCATTTGTATTGCTCACATACTCTACTATCAGGTCGTCTCCTGCAAACACGCGTGCAACAGGAGAAGGTGGGGTATTATCTAATACAATTGATTCGAAAATAGTCCGTGCCGAATCCCCTTCCTC
>CAJWIA010000026.1 GCA_913040765.1 uncultured Anaerolineales bacterium
CCTGACCTAGTGAAAAATACCACTTATCGGAAGCAAGAGGCTCTATTCCCGCTACCGCCCACAAGGCATTTTCTTTCATGTGAGTGCCTGACTCATCTCCGCGTGATGCCCATGGTTCATTAGATTCAAAAATTGTCATCATAGCTTCTGCTGCACTGCTCACCCCTTGTATGGAAGCAGGATCGTGCTTAGGTCCTACGATGATAAAATCGTTATACATAACATTTTGCCGGTCTGTACCATGTCCTTCAGCTATAAAACTACTTTCTACATCTGGGGCATGTACGAGAAGCACGTCCGCATCCCCTGATTTTCCGAGAGCAATTGCCTGACCTGTTCCTACTGCTATGACTTCTACAGTTACATCTAATTGTTTTTCAAATTCAGGTAGTATGTGCTGCAACAAACCCGAATTTTCGGTACTAGTAGTAGTTGCGAGCCGTAGTGTAGAGTGCTGTTTCGTTCTGCTGGTGCATCCCGAAGTTAAAATTACGAACATCAACAAATAAGTTGTAAATACTGATAGTGAATTGGTCCTAATCATCTATTTAGACAATTATTGTGCGCAAGTCATTCGCACACGCATTATATTTTGGGTGGTTTTGCTTATGCCTGCACGTTGATCCAATCTCCAACCAGCGATCCATAGTATTTGTTCACCACTCACTAGCAGAGGTATGCGATTTCGTAGCTCAAACGGAATTCGAGCATTAGTCATGTAATGTGCCAGAGATTGGCTTTTCCCATGCATGCCAAGTGGTTGGAATCTGTCTCCAGGTTGACGTGATCGAAGTTGTAGAGTCTGATCCTCTAATTTGTCTCTGTCAAGATATGCCCTCCAGCGATCTGCATTGTTGTATATTGATTTCCTGTGTATATTGTCGGGAAAATCTACTAAGAGTCTCCAACCGCATGGTTCAAGTGTTATGGATGCTGGAGCTTGGATTGAAATTGTTTCGCCACTAGTAAGAAATGGTGAGTCAATCTGACTATCTGCTGCCACACCAGCTTCAACAATTACAAGATGTTTATAATCAATCTTCATAACCAGATTGCCCGGTAAAGAACATTCTTGACGCACATCTCCCGTTTTTGAGAATTCCGATGCATTCGCAATCGGATTAAAATCTATGGTTCGCAATTTTGGTCTCAGTCGTTTTATTGCTAATCTTAATATTGCCAACTGTGTGCCTACAAGAGCCTGGCTGAACATTAAGCGGTTAATAACAATCTTCTGATCATCAACATATGTGACAATGTTATTCCAAGCTGTGCTATTTGCTTGTTGCAACACTCGTTGACTATGTTTTAACACAGCGGAAATATGACTAGTAGTTTGGTGAATGTTAGGGTTTATGTCTTTTAGAATTGGAACAATTTCATGACGTATGCGGTTGCGCAAGTACCGTTTGTTATTATTGCTTGGGTCTTGAATAGGGTCCAGATTGTTATCTCGGCAGTAATCTTGTATGTCTTGACGTGGCACAGAAAGCAATGGACGTCCTATGAATATGTCAGAATCCTCATAAGTTGAAATTGTTAGCATGCTTGGAACAATCGGTGTTATGGGGCTCATGCCACTTAAACCAGAAATACCAGTTCCTCGCACAAAATTCATAAGTATCGTTTCTACTTGATCGTCAGCATTATGTCCCACTAGAATTAGTTTAATATTGTGTTTGTCTGCTAATCTTTTGAATAGGGTATATCGTGCTTGTCTGCCCGCATCTTCTATGGATAATTTGTGTTTAGATGCTATTTTTTCTATATTTTGACTGTCGACAACTGAACGAAATCCCCAACTTTGGGCAATTTGAGCAACAAATTGTCCGTCTTTTGATGAATCATTACGCAATTGATGGTCTAAATGAGCGATTATTGTTTGTGATGGTAGTTCAGAAAACCTGCTAAGTATGTGTAATAGTGCAAGGCTATCTGGACCACCAGAAACTCCAACTACTAGCCCATCATTCCACAAATCAGGACATATTTTTTCCCTAAATTCTTGTAATATGCCAAAAAGATCCATTTGTGAGATTATAGCATGTGTGTCTACTAGCATATTAGGAAACCTTCTGCGTGGTATAATCGCGCTTCGTAGCACTCTGAGTTCAAGCAGGAGATATATCTATTGGCATTTAGCCCATTAAATTGGTTTCTAGGTCTGTTTTCCCTGGATATTGGTATTGACCTTGGTACAGCTAATACACTTGTGTATGTGCGTGGCAAGGGTATAGTAATAAATGAGCCATCCTGGGTGGCAGTGGACAAAAAGACACGTCGTCCACTTGCTATAGGTTCGGAAGCCAAAGAACTCGTTGGACGTACGCCTACAAATATTGTGGCGGTGCGTCCTCTCCGTGATGGCGTAATTTCTGAATTTGAGATTACGGAAGCTATGCTTCGTTATTTTATTGATAAGGCTCATGAGCAAAGTTATGTGCCTATTCCTCGTCCTCGTGTAGTGGTAGGTATACCAAGTGGTGTGACAGAAGTTGAGAAACGTGCTGTGTATGATGCTACTCTAGCAGCTGGAGCGCGAGCTGCTTATTTGATCGAAGAGCCGATGGCGGCTGCTATAGGTGCTGGATTGCCGATTGGTGAAGCTCGTGGTTCGATGGTTCTAGATATTGGTGGAGGAACAACTGAGATTGCTGTATTTTCAATGGGTGGTGTAGTGCTCAGTCGATCCCTGCGAGTTGCAGGTGATGAGATGGATGAAGACATTATTCAATATGCCCGTACAAAATATAACCTAGCTATTGGGGAACGAATGGCTGAAAGAGTGAAAATAGATGTGGGGTCTGCTCATTCTTTGTCAGAAGAAAAGGTAGCTGTTCTTAGGGGACGGAATCTAGTGACTGGTCTTCCTGATTCTGTAGAAGTATCGTCTATAGAGATAAGGGGGGCTCTAGCAGAGTCTACACGTACGCTTGTTAATTTAGTAAAGGAGGCAATTGATGAAACGCCTCCAGAGATAATCGCTGATTTAATGGAATCAGGAGTTTGTTTGGCTGGTGGAGTGTCGCAGCTTCAAGGTTTGTCGGAAAGGATGCAAGGTGAAATTAATATGGAATGCTGGGTAGCTGAAGATCCATTAACATGTGTTGCTCGCGGTGCTGGATATATTTTGGATGATCTCGACAATCTAGCACGGTTCTTGGTGGGACTGGAGCGTGGTAGCACTCAACATAGTAGATAGTCTTAAGTGACTGGACTCCGAACATTTGTTTTGAAAGCATCAATTTTATATAAACGCAAAAATCTGATTGGACTACTGTTAGCTGGTAGCTTAATTGCTATAGCCTTGGGAGTTGTGCCTGCTGTATTGGGTCTCTTAATAATTGCCAGTGTGATTGCTATTGCTGTGTCGATGATTGAGCCAATGATTGCGCTGGGTTTAGCTATTATTATTGGACCTTTACGTGCTTGGGTTGCAGTTGTTTGGCCCAATGTACCTTTATATCCTGGTCAGGTATTGTTCGCTCTATTTATTTTTTCGTCGTTTGTACATTTTGTGCTGAACAGAAATATGACCATTAGATTTCCAGTGACCACAAAACTCATGACCATCTATTTGTGTGTAGGTTTACTATCTTTGTGGGATGCTACAAATATTTATCAGGGTCTGACAGAACTCATTAAATGGCTTCAAATACTTGTAGTTCTCGTGATAGTGTTTAATTATTGTGTAAATCAAGACAAGGAAAAGTGGGTTATAGGATTTGTTATAGCTTCTGGTTTTCTTCAGGCATTAATTGGACTATGGCAATTCATAATACGGGGTACTGGGCCCGTATCTTTCGAATTGGCATCGGGACTTTTTAGGGCGTATGGTACTTTCGAGCAGCCAAACCCATTTGGAGGATTTATGGGTATTCTGTGGCCTATTGCGGTGGGTGTTTTCTTGTCCTTACTCCAGACTAGGGCGTCAAAACAGCCCAAATACACTTATAGAACACTAGTTGTTATGACTTTAGTAGTTGCTATTTCACTAATATGCGCATTAATAGCGTCATATTCTCGTGGCGCATGGATTGGTTCGATTGCAGCATTTATAGTGATGTTATTTTTCTTGCCATACAGACCAATCATTGGTATCGGCTCGGTAATTGTTACAATCGCTTTAGGTACTATGGTGGTTTATCTAGGATTTGTGCCTGACCATCTTGAGAATAGGATAACCTCAATACTGGAATATGTGAGCGTTCAGGATGTTCGCCGGGTTTCTATAGATGAGGTAAATTTTTCTGTTGTAGAGAGAGCTGCGCATTGGCAAGCGGCTAGCAAAATGGTGGAAGCACATCCCTGGTTGGGAGTAGGTATGGGAAACTATCAAGTTGTATATCCAGAGTATAGATTGGTGAATTGGAAAAGTCCTCTTGGACATGCTCATAATGTGTACTTGAACGTTGCAGCTGAAACAGGGGTTATAGGACTCAGTTCCTATATATTGTTTTGGGGGTATGTGTTTTTGAAAACAATCAGAGTGTTGAGAAGAAGCACTAATTGGAATAGAGGGATTGCGCTTGGATTGTTGGGTGCATGGACGCATCTTGGGGTACACAATTTTGTGGATAATCTATTTGTGAACAATACGCATTTGTGCTTAGGTGGTTTATTGGGTGTGTTGGCAGTTGTTAACACTAGAGTCGATAATAAGAGTTAGTTTGTGTAAATGTCTCATTGGGATGTCATTGTTTTAGCGAGAAATATTCATGAAGTCCAGACGATTTAACAGTAGTGAAATGCGGCGTTTTATAAAATTCAGTATTGTTGGTGTTATAGGTTTTATAATTGATACAGGCGCATTAAATATCATGATAGGTTATCTGGGAATGTCCACAGGATTACTGCGTCTTGTCGCCAAAACCATATCTTTTAGTCTTGCCTTGACCAGTAATTTTTTTTGGAATCGTTATTGGATTTATCCTGAGTCACGATCTAAAAGCGTTAGAGTACAGGCGGTTCAGTTTACAGTGGTTAATTTGATTGGCCTTGCCTTAAATCTTTTGATATTTGGCTCAGTTAGTTCTGCACTAATTCCAACATTCCAGAATTATTATGGATCCCAAATTGGACTGATTCTGGGAACGAATGCAGGTCAAGTGGCGGCAGTAGCAGTAGTATTGTTCTGGAATTTCTTCGCTAATCGTTATTGGACCTATGGCGATGTTGAGTAAAGTGTCATTGTGAGAATTGGGTTAGAAGTCACTGCTGCTGTGCGGCAGAGTGGTGGTATAGGACGTTATGTTCGGGAGATGGTGCATGCATTAGCTGATGTTGATCAAATAAATCAATATAGTCTTTTCTATGCTAGCAAATACAAAGCTGCTCGAGGCATGCTTGCTTTACCAGATAATTTTCGTATACGTCATTTGCCTGTGCATGACATTTGGCTTGCACGAATTTGGCAACGTATTCGTTTACCTGTACCCGTAGAGCTTATTACTGGTGCGGTCGATATATATCATTCGCCTGATTTTACGTTACCTCCGACATTGCAAGGCGTACCTACACTACTTACTGTACATGATTTATCGTTCTTGCGAGACCCAGAATCTGCCTCCCCAGGTTTACGAGGATATCTGGAAATTGCAGTCAAACGCTCAGTACGGCTTGCTACACATGTTTTGGCGGATTCACAATCTACCAAAGATGATCTTATTGAGCTGTATTCAACACCCGAAAACAAAATAACAGTGCTTTATCCTGGCGTATCATCTGATTTCCGTCCCATCATAGATCCAGCGAAGTTGAGGCAAGTGCGTAAACGTTATAAATTGGGCGAAGAACCATTTGTGTTATCAGTGGGAACTTTACAGCCTCGGAAAAATCACTTGACTTTAATCAAAGCATTTGAACTTGCACTTGGCGATTCCGAATATAATCTTGTATTAGCTGGTGGTAAAGGTTGGAGCTATGAGGAAGTGTATGATTTAGTAGAGTCACGAGGATTGCAAAACCGTGTCTTGTTTCCCGGTTTTGTTGCAGAGGAGGATCTATCGGCTCTATATTCCTCTGCAAATATTATGACCTTGCCTTCTTTGTATGAAGGATTTGGTTTACCAGTTTTAGAGGCTATGGCTTGTGGATTGCCTGTGATTGCATCTAGTGTTTCTAGTTTGCCTGAAGTGACAGGAAATGCCGCTTTGTTGGTTGATCCTGGCAATGTTGAGGATATAGCAGACGCGATCTTGAAATTGGTGGAAAATGTAGATCTTAGAAAAAAGCTCCGTAACAAAGGGTTTAAGCGAGTCGAGCAATTTAGTTGGTATGCGTCTGCGAAAACTTTGTTGGGAGTTTACAGGGACTTGGCTGAACATCTGTGAGTTGAGCAGGTGGTATAGTCAACGGTAAGATGAAAATGAAAACTGATAGTCTAGATGTAGGCAAAACACCTTCTGAGTCTTCTGTGCATTTAGCACAGTTGATGTTGCCTGAACATGCTAATCCGTTAGGTAATGTACATGGGGGAGTGATAATGAAGCTTGCTGATGAGGCTGGAAGCCTAGCTGCTATGCGCCATGCTGGTATGCATGCAGTCACGGTATTTGTAGAATCTATGACATTTGATGAGCCGGTAGAAGTTGGAGCTTTGTTGCATTTAAATGCGCAAGTAAGTTGGGTAGGACGTTCGTCGATCGAAGTATTAGTTAGAGTAGATGCGGAAAATCCTCTTACTGGGCATGTGGTGGCAACAAACTCGGCATTTTTTGTGTATGTAGCTCTTGACAAGAAGGGGAGACCAACCTTGGTTCCTAGACTAGTTTGTGAGAATGAGAAACAAAAGGAACTTGTGGCTGATGGAGAGAAACGCAAAAGTGCACGTCTAAGAATTAGGTCAGACAATAATTGAAACTAAGATAAAGACAGTTTTCGATGTATGATGTATACAAAAGGTGGCAATGGAAACAAAGAGCAATAGTGTAATAGTTGGCATGAACAAGGAATCACAAGATAATTTTGTCTCCCTGATAGTATCCAAAGATGTGGAAGAGGGCAAATTTGGCGGTAGGGTTCAAACTCGTTTTCCGCCTGAGCCAAACGGGTATTTGCATATAGGACACGTTAAGTCTATTTGCTTGAATTTTGGCATCGCAGCTGACCATCAAGGTTTTTGTAGTTTGCGATTGGACGACACCAATCCTGCTAAAGAAGAGTCCGAATTTGTACAAGCCATCATAGAAGATGTAAGTTGGCTTGGATTTGATTGGGGCAATAATTTTCATTGTGCCTCAGACTACTTTTCCGAGCTGTATAAATTTGCGATGCAGTTGATGTATTCTGGAAAAGCGTATGTTGATAGCTTAAGTGCCGAAGATATTCGTGCTTATCGAGGCACACTGAAGGAGCCGGGCCAAGATAGCCCTTATCGTGATCGGCCTGTTGAGGAAAATATAGATTTGTTTGAGAGAATGCGCAAAGGGGAATTCAAAGACGGGAGTCATGTGGTTCGCGCGAAAATAGATATGAGTAGTAGCAATATCAATTTAAGAGACCCAGTAATGTATCGAATATTGCATATGACTCATCATCGTACTGGAAATGAATGGTGTATCTATCCAATGTATGATTTTGCTCACGGGCAATGCGACTCAATTGAAGGTGTAACTCATTCTATTTGTACCTTGGAGTTTGAAAATAACCGACCTTTGTATGATTGGTTTCTCAATGAGCTTGATGTGGATCATCCTCGTCAAATTGAGTTTGCTAGACTGAACTTAAATTACACTGTTCTGAGCAAGCGTAAGCTTGCAGCTCTTGTTGAGGGTGGTTATGTAAGCGGTTGGGATGACCCACGTATGCCAACGATATCAGGAATGCGCCGACGTGGATATACTCCTGAGGCGCTGCGAGAATTTTGTGAAAAGATAGGAGTAGCCAAACGTAATACTGTTGTTGATTTAGCATTGTTAGAACATACACTAAGACAACACCTTAACAAAACTGTTCACAGAGCAATGGGAGTACTAAGACCTATTCGGGTACTAATAGTAAACTATCCTGAAGATCAAGTAGAACAAATTGATGCGATAAACAATCCCGAGGATTCTGCTATGGGTACTCGCAAAGTGCCGTTCTCGCGAGTGCTTTATATAGAACGCGATGATTTCCTTGAAGATCCACCTAAGAAATTCTATCGATTAGCTCCTGGTCGAGAAGTGCGCCTAAGATATGCCTATTATATTAAGTGTGAGTCAGTGATACGTAATCCCGAAACTGGTGAGATAGAGGAGCTGAGGTGCACCTACGATCCTGATACTCGTGGGGGTTATGCTCCAGATGGACGTAAAGTAAAAGCAACATTGCATTGGGTATCTGCTGCTCATGCTGTAGATGCCGAGGTGCGTTTGTACGATAGGTTGTTTACAGTTGAGGATCCTGCTTCGGTATCTATGGAAGATTTAGACAAAATTTTGAATCCAGCATCTCTTCAGACTCTATATGGATGTAAATTGGAGCCCAGTATAGCTGATGTCAATCCTGGAAGCCGATTCCAGTTAGAGCGACAAGGTTATTTTTCCTCAGACATTGTAGATTCTAGTGCTGAACATTTGGTATTGAATCGTACGGTGACTTTGCGCGATAGTTGGGCCCGTATGCAGAAAGCTAACAATAATACAAAGTAACATCAGCATTCGGAATAAAAAAAATATTAGTGGCTATTATTGCCCACTAATATTTTTTATTTTAATCCGAGTTGTTAGTTCTAATTCTTATGGTGTGACAGGAAAAGGAAGAATTACACTACTGATACGTCGATGGCTTTTGGACCTCTATCTGACGGCTCAACTGTAAATTCAACTTGTTGACCCTCATGTAGGCTTCGAAAACCATCTGCATTGATGGCACTATAGTGGACAAAGCAATCATCACCTTCCTCACGGGAGATGAATCCAAAACCTTTTGCATCGTTAAACCACTTTACAGTACCAGATTCTCTTTCACTCATATTACTACTCCTTATATTAAAAAACTAACTCACACATGTAATTATTTACCATCAAGGGAAAATTACCACTGGGGATTAGACTAACTTTATTACTACAACTACTTTTGTTAACTGCAATTCGAACCTTTTCCTGTCAATATTTCTCTTCTATTTCAGCATCATACAGTGCCATTTATTGGTTGTCAACCCTAGTCATTCGACCAAAATTGACATAATTGCACTAATATTTGTTCCTCATGACGAACATTTCTGCCTCTGCTACCTTGGATTTAGCCTTCTTACGCACAGTTATTGCTTCGGAGATACGTTCAATTATTGCACTAAGTTCTTTCTGAATGTCTTCAGTATTGTCCTGTTCATTTTCATTTAATGATTGTTGCATGTTCTCATGCTGTATCTGCAGTTTTTCGAGTTTGTTGGTAGCCTTGGCATAAGCTTGTTCTGCTTGTTTCAATGCTCTTGTATGTTTGGTCATGGCTGTTTTACTCCTTGTGACTTCCTCTAGCGTAGGTGTGATATCTGCGAACAGACCAATGAGTCTGTAGCAGTATATCACAATGTGTGCTAATGCTATTAGGACTTTTTATAGACTGGGGGACCAGGATTCGAACCTGGGCTGGCGGAGCCAGAGTCCGCTGTTCTACCAACTAAACTATCCCCCAGCGTTGGTATGATTTTACCATAGCGAATAAGTGAGTTAGATGTTTTCTAGTAACTTAATTGCTTTTTCTATACGACTGTTGACCAGATAGTCTCCGAGAAGTTCCAGGGTCTCAAATAGTGGGGGACTTACCTTTTGACCACTTATAGCTAATCGTACTGGATTTAGTAACTGACCGAGTTTTAAGTTCATTTTGTCTGCAAGTAATCGTAGTTCTGATTCAATATTTTCATGTTTATATTTTGGTAACTGTTCCAAAGTTAGTTTGACCTCTTGTAATATTACGAGTGTCTCTTCTTTTGTGGATTTCTTGTTTGTAAATTCAGAAGGTGATAACATGATTTCTTTTGTAAAGAAAAAACTGAGCCATTCTACAGAGTCTTCAAATGTTGTGATACGGTTCTTGATTAGTGGAACGAGTTTTAACAACATTTCTTTATCAGGAGTAATCCCTGATTTCAATAGAAATGGTTGAATATTAGCTGCAACTTCGCTGTCCGACATCTGTCTAATATGTTTACCCTGAAAATGGTCTAATTTACCGAAGTTTACTGCTGCTGGTGACGGATTGATGCGTTCAAGATTAAAAACTGCTTCCAGGTCAGCGAGCTTAAAGTTCTCTTGTTTGTCATCTAAACTCCATCCCATAAGTACCATCCAGTTTATTATTGCTTCTGGATGATAACCTTTACTTCTCAGATCATGTATAAAAATTGAGTGATTATCATCCTGTTCGTCTGTCTTGGTATCTCTTTTGCTCATTTTGCCCTTGCCACCTGGCTGAGTAAGCACGGAAAGATGACACCAAATTGGCTCGGACCATCCAAACGCCCTAATTATTAGGGCGTGTTTAGCGATGCTAGACAACCATTCCTCGCCCCGTATTACATGTGTTATACCCATTAAGTGATCGTCTACCATGGCGGCCAAATGATACACTGGGAAACCATCAGCCTTGAATAGGACAAAGTCTTCCAACTGTTCATTTTTTACTGTTATATTTTTCCTGATCAGATCATCTACTGTAGTAGTTCCTTGTTTGGGACTGCGGAATCGAATTGTATGTTCTTCTCCTGATGTAACTCTTTCCAGCGCAATATCTGTATCAATTTCTCGGCAGTGTTCATCATACCCTTTGTGTTTGGAGCGTATTGATTGAAGGCGTGCTTTGTCACAGAAGCAATAGTATGCTTTACCAATATTGACCAGTTGTTCAGCATGACTGCGATGTAATTTGGTTCTTTCTGATTGTGTATAAGGAGAATATATTCCACCAACATCTGGACCTTCATCCCAACTGATGCCTAACCATTTGAGATCTTTTATTAGTTGTTTTTCTGAGTCTTTAATATATCGGTTACGATCCGTATCTTCTATGCGAAGAACCATACTACCACCATTTATTTTAGCGAAGAGGTAGTTATATAAAGCTGTTCGTGCACCTCCGATGTGGAGATATCCTGTAGGTGATGGTGCAAATCGGACGCGTGTTGGTGAGCTAGTATTCATATTTATTTTGGTTTATTGCTACGCTTTGCACTATTCCAAGACCTATACTTAATGTAATAAGTGCGCTACCGCCATAACTAAAAAAGGGCAAAGGAAGTCCAATTACTGGCAAAAG
>CAJWIA010000027.1 GCA_913040765.1 uncultured Anaerolineales bacterium
CTCTCCACCTAACTTTATATCCACGCCACGTCCAGCCATGTTAGTTGCTATAGTAATTGCACCTAAAGAACCAGCACGAGCTATAATCCGAGACTCTTCATCATGTTTTTTGGCATTCAATACTTGGCAAGACATTCCAGCCTCTAGCACAGTTTTCAAATCCATGGCTAGGCTATCGTCCAATCCCAGAATATTGCACAAACGCAAAAGGTTATCTTGGATTGTAGGATTCAATCGAACTTTGAGATCCCTTCCTAAAGATCGTAAGTGTGATTTCTTCAACTTATCAAGAGGTAAGTTTAGGTCTGACAATTCCGGGACTGCACGTCCGTCTTCCTCACTCTCATTTTGTTCAAACCAGACATCACGCAACAACCATACCAAGGCAATCTGTCTTAGCTCAGTAAATCGAAAACGCATAGATAGACGCTCAGATGACTCGACTGAAGTGGTGCCAATTAGCATCGGTTGTCCCGATACATGTCTAGCAAGCACCTCCTTAGTGAGAGAGCGCAATTTGGCTTCTTCAGTCCGAAACACTAGGTCATCATAGTCTTTGCGTCGATGAAGCAATGGATTGTCCGGATCTTTGACATTCGCAATATACGAGAATTTTGATCCATTTTCTCTGTAAGATATTTCAGTGAGCTCAGGATCAACCCTAGCACGAAAATCCAGATGGGTAGGTATTGGAACAACATCAATCTGGTAGATTTTGTCAAACTCTTCTGCTTCAGTAACAGCTGTCCCTGACATACCAGAAAGTGTGTTGTACATCCTAAAATAGTTTTGTAAAGTTATAGTAGCGTATGTTACGTTCTCAGCCTGAATTGCCACGCCCTCTTTGGCTTCCACCGCTTGATGCAAACCATCAGACCAACGACGCCCAGGCATTACTCGACCAGTGAAATCATCTACTATTACTACTCTACCACCCCTAACCAAGTAATCTTTATTGCGTTTGAAAATGAATTCGGCACGCAGAGCTTGTTCAAGATGAGATTGAATTTGGGCTTGCTCCATCGTTATATCTTCAGGACTGTCCGGGTCCCGCAGTGTTTTACCCAAAAGCTCTTCCACCCGATCGTAACCTTCATCAGTCATGGACATGGTACGAGAGCGATCATCAATTTCATAATGTTCTGGTTTCAGTCTCCGCACTACCTTCGCTAACTCAATATACATTTCCGGATCATCTTGAGCAGGACCAGAAATAATCAATGGCGTACGCGCACTATCAATCAGAACATTATCTACTTCATCAATGATGGAGTAATGAAGTTCGCGTTGACGACGATCCTCTATCCGATGGGCAATATTGTCACGTAGATAATCAAAACCAAATTCATTGTTAGTCCCATAAGTAATGTCGGCAGCATAAGCCTCACTACGTGGCACTAATCTCACCAGATTATTTTCTTCTTGAGGAGACTCTTGCATTGGATCAAACAAGTATGCCATTTGTGCATTATCTGTACGTGACGCATCCTGCAATATACCAACACTCATACCTAACATATGGAAAATAGGTCCCATCCACTTTGCATCCCGACGTGCCAGATAATCATTCACTGTAACTAAATGTGATCCCCTACCCGCCAGCGCGTTCAAATAAAGTGGCAATGTAGCTACTAGTGTCTTACCCTCACCTGTTCGCATTTCTGCAATACGACCATCATGAAGGACTTGACCACCTACCAACTGGACTGGATAGTGCCTTAATCCGATAGTTCTCACCGCTGCCTCACGTACAGTCGCAAATGCATTCGTCAGGATATCTTGCATAACTTGAGATTCCATCTCAATCTGATCGTCCAAATCAGAAATGCCAGATATCGCAGATTGTAATTTGTCTCTGAAAAAGTTGGTTTTTGCGCTCAGTTCAGAATCACTCAGAGCCTTATATTCAGGTTCAAGATGATCGATTTCTTCAGTAACTTGTTCGTACAACTTTAGGTCACGTGCAGTCGGATTACCACCAACAGCAGTAAGGATTTTTTTGAGCATTTAATTTAGTGAACTATTCGTTAAACATCTCGCCTACACTACGACCTTCATGAGCACGTAAGATGACTTCAGCCAGTAATGGTGCAATGGATAGTACAGTCATATTCGGAAGCATTTTTTCCTTTGGAATATGCACAGTATTTGTTGTAACTATGCTCTTATAATCTGCTTTACTAAGCCTTTCAAAAGCAGGATCAGAAAGAATTGCATGAACAAATGAAAGATAGACATCACGAGCACCTTGCTTTTTAACAATTTCCAATGCCTGGGTAACTGAACCAGCCGTGTCCACTTCATCATCAACAATGATGACGTCACGACCACTCACATCACCTATGACACCAACAACCTCTGATTTAGGCTCATTACGCTTGCGACGTTTCTCAATAAAAGCAATTGGCATATCGAGCTTGGCAGCAAAATTACGTCCTTTTTTTGCAAAACCCAAATCAGCTGTGACAACTACTGGATCTTTCATGTCATCACGTAATTCCTGGAAATGAGTACTTAGAATATGAAAGGCAGTTAATACGTCTCCCGGTATATTGAAAAACCCCTGAATCTGGCCTGCATGTAAATCTAAGGTCATATAACGATCTGAACCCGCAATTTCTATCATGTCAGCTACAAGTCGAGCAGCAATAGGTACACGTGGTTGATCCTTCTTATCAGAACGTGAATAACACAAGTAAGGCACCACCGATGTCAATCGACCCACTGAATCAAGACGCAAAGTTTGCAACATAATGAGCAATTCCATCAAATTGTCGTTAACAGGCGATGCTGTACTCTGTATGACATATACATCTTGTCCTCTAGCACTTGCATGTAATCTGCAAAATTGATTCTCATTAGGAAACCGGATTAAGTCTCGCCCACTAAGTGGCACTCCCAAATAATCGCTTATCTCTTGAGCAAGTACTGGACAGGAAGATCCTGAATATAGGCGGATTTCACCATACATATGTGTGTCTCGACCTTTCAATCGTGTCATATTTCATTCCTCGTCACCGATATAATTTGTCTCGAAATGTTTGATACAATTTGTAGCTGCTGTATATGGATCAGTTTCTCCTTCCATTATCACCTCCAATTGTCTAAGACAGTAATCCTCAGACAACATCTGCGATAACTTAGTATACAATTGTTTACGCAACTGTGACTCAAATATCGCGCGCAGCCGTCTATTACGACGTCTAGTCATTTCTCCAGTAGATTTAATATGATTATAATGAGCTAACAACTGCTCAAACAAGTCGCCTACACCTTCTCCAGTAGTGGCAACAGTCGTGATTATAGGTACCTCCCATAAACTATTATCTGTATCTAGGTTTCCATTACTAACACTATGTGTATCACTAATTGTAGTTTGTGTCTCTGAACCGCGCGTTTGCGCTGCCCTGCCAATATCAATCATCTCATGCAGATAACTCTTGGTAAGATTTACTTTAGGATAATCAGATTTGTTGATAACTATGATGTCTGCTATCTCCAGAAGACCAGATTTAGCCGCTTGTATTGAATCACCTAAACCTGGGCAAAGTACAACTATCGAAGTCTGTGCATTTGAGGCAATATCAACTTCTGACTGACCTACACCAACTGTTTCAACAATCACTCGATCAAAACCAGCAGCATCAAGAATATCAACTGCAGCTGATGCTGTAGATGAAAGGCCCCCAAGCACACCACGTGTAGCCATACTCCTTATGAAGACACCTTTATCACCCAACAAATCCCTCATTCGGATACGATCCCCTAGAATAGCCCCTTGACTAAACTGGCTACTAGGGTCAATTGCCAGTAAGCCTAGTGTATCATCGCGTTTACGCATCAATTTAGCCAAAGAATTTATTAGAGTTGATTTACCCACACCGGGAATACCTGTGATACCAATAATATGCGAGTGCCCCGTATGTCTGTATAGATTCGCAAGAATATTTTGACTATTGTGGTCATCATTTTCAATTAGCGTTAGTGCCTGAGCTAATGCTCTCCGGTCACCACCTATTATTTGTTGAATCAAAGACATGTTATGTGAAATGATTGATTTTGTTCTTGTTTAGGAAACCACATCTTGTACCAGTGCTACTATCTCTGATGTGCTAGTACCTGGTCCGAAAACACCAGCCACTCCTAGCTGGGATAGTTCATCAACATCATTTTCAGGAATTATTCCTCCAACAAGTAAGGGAATATGTCCCAAACCCTTTTCGTTTAGCAAATTAATGATGCGCGTAACCAATACTTGATGAGCACCAGAGAGGATCGAAACACCAATAGCGTTAACATCCTCCTGCATCGCTGCCTCAACAATCATCATGGGAGACTGCCTGAGGCCAGTGTAAATTACCTCCATCCCTGCATCTCGCAATGCTCGGGCAATAATTTTGGCGCCTCTATCATGTCCATCGAGACCAGGTTTTGCAATAAGAATACGAATAGGATTGTCCGACATACCGAAAATATAGCTCCTCAATGCTGGATTATACCCCGTTTCTTGACACTCTTAAAGCCTGCATGGTATGATTCATTGCAGTAATTTAGCAGTCTGCTACCTCGAGTGCTAAATTAGCATAGAATGGAGACACATGCAAATATTAACTGATAGACAAGAAAAAATTCTAGGTCTCATCGTACATGAATATGTCGAAAACCCCAAAACTAGTGGGGTAAGTTCGCAAATACTTGTTGACAAACATAGGCTAGATTGGAGTACTGCTACTATCCGAAATGATATGGCCCGCCTATCTCATATGGGTTTCCTGCATCAACCTCACACATCGGCTGGTCGAATACCGACAGAAGTGGGTTACCGATATTTCGTACGGTACCTAGTAAAGACATATGCTTTACCACAATCTGAATGCCGCAAAATTAGTCATCAGTTCTATCAAGCACGGACGAGCGTGAATGAATGGGGCAAACTTGCAGCCAATGTTTTAGCACGGCATACTCAAGCAGCTGGTCTAGTAACAGCTCTACACAGTCATAAAGCTCAGGTTAAACATATAGAACTTATATCAACATATGGGCAACAGATTCTATTGGTCCTTGTTCTAAGAGGAGGCGAAGTCCTGCAAGAAATTTGTTCAGTTGATTGCCCAATCTCACAGAAAAAATTGTCAGATTTAGCAGAACGACTAACTAAATATTACAAAAATAGAAATGCGAGCCACATTGAAGATCAATGTGGTTTAATTGAAGACAATCTAGAAACCACTATACTTCGACAAATTGCAGTCATAATGCAGAAAGCAGATTCATTTACTGCAGGAGAGTTGTATTTGGATGGAATTCAAAATGTTCTATCCCAAAGAGAATTTACCAATTCAGCACCAGCTAGAAATGCACTTCAATTACTAGAAAAGCGTACCTACATGGAAAATTTCTTAGAATCAGCTCTGCATTCTCAATTTGACGGCGTTACAGTTGTGATAGCTGGTGAAGGTGATTGGAAAGAGCTCAAAGAATGTTCAATGGTTCTTGCAAGGTATGGAACTCCAAACGTTGCTACAGGAACTTTAGGCGTATTTGGCCCCACACGTATGGCTTATGATCGGGCTATAGGTGCGGTGAGGCATGTCGCTAACTTAATGACACGACTAGTACATGACAGTTATGGATAAAAATATTTCAAACAAACAGGATACTATGAAGGATTCAAATCAAACTACAGACACTAATTGGTCGGATAATTCTGACAAGAAAGAGAACGTAGATGAAAATGGCAATGTTATGGAGAATGTTACAGACGCACCAGACAATGAAGAAGATAGCAAAAAAGATGATACTGTTGCTGTAGAAGATCTTACAATAGAACAGTGGCTTGAAAAACTTTCTGTAGCCGAAACACTTGCAGCTGACCGATTAGAGGGACAACAACGTGCTTTGGCTGATTTTCAGAACTTCAAGCGTCGCAAATCTCAGGAGATGCAACTGGCTCATCAAAATGCTGCTGCTGAATTACTATCGCAATTTTTTCCTATAGTTGACGATTTGCAATTAGCACTCGAATCACTTCCGACTGCAGAAGATGGTGCAAAATGGAGCGAAGGCTTTAATATGATTCATCGGAAAATACTATCTGTATTCGAAAAGGAAAAAGTAGTGACAATTACAGCCAAGCCAGGAGAACCATTCGATCCACATATACATGAAGCAATTATACAAGAAGCCCATGACGATTATGCTAGTGATGTAATAGTCGCTATGGTAAGACCAGGTTACTTACTTGGCGAACGGGTATTAAGACCTGCTCAAGTTCGTGTTGCTGAGTAGCGAATAATTTATAAGGCTCATTAAACATTATGGGAAAAATAATTGGAATAGATCTTGGTACAACCAACTCAGTAGTATCAATAATGGAAGCTGGCGAAGCTAATGTTATTTCTAGTTCAGAAGGTGGACGGCTTGTGCCTTCAGTTGTAGCCGTAAATCCAAAAACGGGCGAACGAATGGTAGGACAAGTAGCGCGCAGACAGGCAATTACAAATCCAGACAATACTCTTTTTTCTGTAAAGCGTTTTATGGGTCGTAAATTTGATGACCCTGAAGTGCAAAGAGCTCTTAAACATATCCCTTACAAAGTGAGCAGTGATGAAAATGGAGAGTTGCGTGTACATATGAACGAGAAGGAATACTCTCCACAAGAAGTATCAGCAATGATACTAGCAAAACTAAAAACCGACGCTGAATCCTATCTTGGCGAATCAGTCACGCAAGCAGTAATAACCGTGCCGGCTTACTTCAATGATGCTCAACGTCAAGCCACTAAGGATGCTGGTCGTATTGCGGGTCTGGAAGTACTACGAATCATCAACGAACCCACAGCTTCTTCACTAGCATATGGTCTCGAGAAACGATCTGAAGAAACCATAGCAGTATTTGATTTGGGAGGCGGAACATTTGATGTATCAATTCTTGATGTAGGTGATGGTGTGTTTGAAGTAAAGGCAACCAATGGTAATACCCATCTAGGAGGCGATGATTTCGATGTACGTGTTGTTGAGTGGGTTACGGATAATTACAATCAAGACCAAGGCATCAACCTTAACCAGGACAAACAAGCTCTACAACGTATTAGGGAAGCAGCGGAAAAAGCCAAGATTGAGCTAAGCACTGTAATGCAAACTGAAATCAATCTTCCATTCATCACTGCAGACGCAAGTGGTCCAAAACACCTTAACTACACACTGTCACGAGCAAAATTAGAAGAGCTGACAGAAGATTTAATTGAACAAGCCATCAAGCCTGTAGAAACAGCTTTGGAAGACGCACGCCTATCTATATCCGATGTAGATGAGATAGTACTAGTTGGAGGAATGACTCGTATGCCGGGAGTTCAAGAGGCTGTACGCAAATTCTTCAATCACGAGCCGAACAAGACAGTTAATCCCGATGAAGTAGTAGCCATTGGTGCTGCTATACAGGCTGGAGTGCTCGGAGGCGACGTAAAAGATGTGCTATTACTTGATGTGACTCCACTTACACTCAGCATTGAAACTCTTGGCGGTATATCCACTGCCCTAATTGAGCGCAATACTACGGTTCCTACCACGAAAAGTCAAGTATTCTCCACGGCATCTGATAACCAATCGGCAGTTGAGATAAATGTGATTCAAGGTGAGAGGTCTATGGCTGTTGATAATAAAAGTCTTGGAAAATTTGTATTAGATGGAATACCATCTGCGCCTCGTGGCACACCACAAATAGAAGTTACTTTTGATATAGATGCGGACGGCATCTTAAATGTTAGCGCAAAAGATAAAGCCAGCAATCGTAGCCAAAATGTCACTATTCAAGGATCCTCGGGTCTATCGGACAAAGATATAGCCAGTATGATTGCTGATGCTGAACAACATAGGGAGGAAGATAAGCACCGCAAAGAACTCATAGAGGTCCACAATGCTGGAAACTCAATTCTGCATAGAGCATCCCGTATGAGTAACGAGCTGGACGATAACGTAGATGATGATATAAAACAGAATTTACAAGTGAAAATTGATGGTCTTCAGGCAAACTTGACGGGTGAAGACATCGCAAGCATAAGAGAATCGACATCACAATTACAACAAGAAGTCGAAAACATTTCTGTATTGATTTCACAGACTGATCGAAATTCAGATGATGAAGACAATAAAGCACCTCAAGCAAACACCAACTCTGATGAAGCAGGTGAGAATGCTCCTGACACCAACTCTGATGAAGCAGGTGAGAACACACCTGGCACGGACTCTGATGTAGTTGATGGTGATTTTACTGAGGTATGATATAGCATAGTTGCTTACAGAAGATGATGAATAACACCATAACCAAGAACCACCGTGTCTAGTCAACAAGATTACTACGATATTCTCGGAGTGTCACGGGATGCAGACCCAGATACGCTCAAGAATGCATACCGCCGACTAGCCAAAAAACTACATCCTGATGTTAATACTGATGAATCATCTGAAGCACAGTTCAAAGATCTTAACGAAGCTTATGGGGTGCTTTCGGACGCTGAGAAACGTGCTGCATATGACCGCTATGGTCATGAAGGCCTCAAAGGCATGGGTGCGAATGATTTCTCCAGCGGTTTCCCTTTTGACGATATCTTTGATCAATTTTTTGGAGGCAATCGCCATGGTTCGCGTAGACAGCCACGACGTGGATCTGACCTACGATATGATCTTACTATCTCATTTGACCAAGCTGTACATGGTGCAACTCAAGAAATTGAAATTACACGTCCAGAAATATGCTCTAGATGCGATGGAACCCGTGCAGAACCTGATACATCCATAAGTAAATGTGTACAATGCGCTGGTAGTGGAGAAATCCAAGAAGTGAGACAAACTTTTCTAGGCTCAATGGTTAATGTAACAATATGTCCAAACTGTCGAGGTAGTGGTGAGAAAATAAGCTCTCCTTGCACACAATGTAACGGTATAGGCCAGCACAATGCAACCAAAACACTTTCGGTGAGCATACCGGCCGGAGTAGACAACGAAACGCAAATCCGGCTATCAGGCGAGGGCGGACCCGGTCAGCTTGGGCAACATAATGGCGACCTTTACGTAGCATTAACTGTTGAACAACACAAATTTTTCCAGCGTAGGAATAATGACATCATACTCGAATTAGAAATCAATATATCTGAAGCAGCTTTGGGGACTACTGTGATGATACCTACCATTGATGACAAGCAAGAACTTCGCATCCCATCTGGAACACAACCTGGCGACATATTGCGACTACGAGGTCTAGGAGTTCCAAACGTACGTAATGGTAAGCGTGGAGATCAAATTGTGGTCACTACTGTTGCTATACCAAAACAAACGACATCCGAACAACAACGATTACTCAGTGAGCTAGGCAATACATTCCAACACAGAGCCCAACCTAAAGAGCAAACGGGAGAAAAGGGATTCTTCGAGCAAGTACGACAAATTCTAGGTATGTGAATACTTTCTCAACTTACAGTGCCCAACTGTTTAGTAGTAGCAGCAAATATGTTTGGCTTGAAGTTAGTGTTAAAGTTGAACCTGATACTGTAGACGCAGTGGCCGAAACACTAGGCCGTTGTAGTTACGGTGGAGTGTCAATACAACCATCTGAAACTTACAACGATGACTGTGATGACACAAATGACAAAGAAATTATCAATCATACCTACAAATATTTCGAAGTCAGTGCCTACTTCGAAGTGGGCACTCACCTCACTGACAAAATCCAACAACTCGAGAGGGAACTCTGGCTACTAGGAATGATTGCTCGTCAATCAGGATTAATGGTTCCCAACCCTCAGTATAGGCCTATAGAAGATACCAATTGGTCCACCATGTGGAGGAATCATTACAAACCTATAAGAATAGGTTATAAATTGATGGTAATTCCTCCTTGGACAAATATTGAAATAGGGTCGAGTGAAATACCTGTGATTATTGATCCAGGTCAAGCATTTGGCACTGGAGCTCATCCCTCAACCCAGCTATGTTTGCAAACTATAGAGCAGCACATAATTCCCGGGGATACTGTACTAGATATAGGGTGCGGTTCTGGAATTCTAGCCATCGGCGCACTAAAATTGGGAGCAGCGATGGCAACCGGGCTAGATACCGACAATGATGCAATTCACGCATCTCGTCAAAATGCCATAACAAACAATGTGTTTGACAGATTTCAGTTAGTACAGGGTACGTTGGATACAATCAAGAAACACCAACAATACAGAATCGTTGTAGTCAACATTCTGTCGCGTACCATCATGCAATTGATAAATAACAACTTAGCTAATATAGTTGCAAATAATGGGTTACTAATCCTTTCTGGAATACTTGCAGAACAATCGGTTGAAATAGAACTAGAACTGAGTGATACTGGAATGACATTAATATCGAAAACTAATATGACAGAAGCAACTCCTACAACGTGTCAATGGGTAGCATTGACATACGGTAAAGAGATTATAGAAAGGCAGGTATGAAAATATTTGAGCGCCAGCTCTTATTGTGCTACACTATAAAGTACTCTGTAATTCAGAGTTAACTGCAGTTTACATTTTATCTGTATAGAAGTCAGATAATGTCTAAAGATGTAGAAGGGTCAGAGTTTTGGCATCGAGAGAGCGACGATGGCGCTGCACAGTTTGGGAGCATGAAAGGCTTCAGGATGCTGGCCTCGTTGTTGCGGCAGAGTCTACCGAGCCTAGAGATTGCATAGTTGCGAATGGATCGTAGGGAAGGAGCATTCGAGTGGATGATGAAGGAAGGGTAGTTTCTGTCTTTTCGAAGTCTGCGAGCGAGGCAGTGGGCTTTGCAATTAGCGAATGGAAAGGCGAGCATCGTATTGATGTGCGGATTTACATCTCCTCCATTACGGATGAGGGTCTTGTTCCTACGAGAAAAGGCATCAGCCTCGAGCTCGGGCAATACTCACAGCTGAAGGACGGGGTCACGCGACTCGGTGATGTCATGAGTGGCGACAAATTGGTTGCCCGTATCAAGAAAACAGATCGCGCGGAGGTGAGAATCGGCACAAATATATATAGAGGCCAAGCCTTGATTTACTTGCGTACTTTCGCGCTTTTGGAAGCTGGTGCTTCCGAATGGAAGCCAACGCCGAAGGGTGTTTCTCTGCGAGTGGACCTTTACCCGAAGTTACTAGAGGGGGTGGAGGCTTTAGGACCAGTGGTGGACGAGTTACAAGA
>CAJWIA010000028.1 GCA_913040765.1 uncultured Anaerolineales bacterium
AATCGGACGCGCATTAATGAGTTAGTATTCATATTTATTTTGGTTTATTGCTACGCTTTGTACTATTCCAATACCTACACTCAAAGTAAGAAGCGCGCTGCCTCCATAACTAAAAAAGGGCAAAGGAAGCCCAATTACTGGCAAAAGGTTTAGATTCATCCCTATGTTGAAAAATGCTTGCGCGAAAATCATAGAACCCATCCCATAGCATAAATATGCACCAAATACATCCTGTGCGTTGTTGCCTATTCGGAAAATTCGCCATGCTATAACTACAAATAGCAACATTATTACTATGACACCCAACAATCCAAATTCTGCTGCTGTAGCAGAGAAAATAAAGTCAGTATGTCGTACTTTCAAAAAACGCAATTGTACCTGTGATGCTTGATTATACCCTTGCCCAAACCATCCGCCAGACCCTATGCTAATTAGGGCTTGACGTACGTTGTATTGGGCCCCGGGATCAAGCGAAGGGTTGAGGAAGTTGATTACTCTGTTACGTTGATACTCTTCCATCAGTACCCATATTGCTGGCAATCCAACCATGCTAGCTCCACTTAAAATGGCCAGGTGTTGCGGGCGCACACCTGCAGTCCATAGTATGCTTAGCCACACCACTATAATCATGACTGCTGAACTAAGATCAGGTTGAGCCATTACTAGAGCTGCAGGAATACCTGCGTGTATTATTGAAAGCATTATCCATCGGAACTGGTTTAGCTGATTGCGTCGGTGGGCGAAAAAGCTGGCAATCCATATAACACTACCGATTTTTGCTAGCTCAGACGGTTGTATATTAAATAGTCCAAAGAAGTCGAACCATCGCTGCGCTCCACCAGCTACAACTCCTAATACAAACAGTGCCAACAATGCTATGATAATCAACACATAAAGAAACTTGGAGAGGCTTTGCCAATAACGATAATCTATAGATGCTAACATCCAGATAAGCGCAAATCCTACAATAGCATATTGTATTTGCTGTCGAGGAGTATCATAAAGAGTGGGGTGTTCAAACGTACTAGACCTGATCATGGCTGTTCCCATGGTTAAGAGTAGTGCAACGGCAACGATAAGTACCCAGTCAAAATTCCTCCACAATTCACGTCGATTACTTGTTACACTTCCCGTGCTTGATTTATGTTTGAATAATGTGGACATTTTGTATATTGTCTATTAACTAACTAGATTGTTGTAAGATTGTTTCTTTGCTGTGTGGTGTTCTTGTTGAACACCAATGTTCTTGGTGCGATTTGACTCGGTTGAATTAATCATTTCAAGCTTTCTAGTTCGAAATATGCATCCAGGATTTCCATAACTATGGGTCCTGCTACTGTTGCGCCTTCTTCACCACTATAAACAAATGCTAACACAGCTATCTCTGGATTCTCATATGGACCATATCCTACGAACCATGCATGTGCTGGCCATGCCCCGAATTTGCATCGTCCTGCTTCTTGAGCGATATTATCGCAATATTCAGCTGTGCCAGTTTTACCAGCTATTGTTACGCCATTGATTGATTGTAATTTTTCTCCAGTGCCATCTACCATCACTTTTCTTAGTGCAAGGCTAATCTTTTCGATGATAGAACGTTTAATTGGCGTCTGATGAATTATCTGCGGCTGGAATTCTTCAACAACATTGCCTTCACCATCTAGAATGTTGCGTATTATAGTAGGTTTCATCAATGTTCCATTAGTGATGAAAGGCGTAAATGAATTGAGTACTTGTAATGGGGTTGATAACACATAGCCTTGGCCAATAGAAGATATATATGTATCTCCAGTGGACCAATTTTCTCCAATATTAATACGTTTCCAATCCCTATTAGGTATAAGTCCTGATAGTTCTCCAGGTAGCTCTATGCCAGTGATTTGATTATATCCTAACCAATTGGAGTATTCGTATATTTTGTCAATACCTAAACCATTGTTTGTTACTCCGCCATCATCATATCCACCACCAAGAGCGTAAAAATAAACGTCGCATGATTGTGCTATGCCAGTCATGAAATCTACTGGGCCATGACCATCGCGTTTCCAGCAAACAACTTTTCTGGTCTTACCAGGGTCGTTTGGAAAATATCTGTTGACTATTTCGATTTCGCCTGGATCATCAACAAATTGATCAGGAGTTACAATCTCTTCCTGTAGAGCTCCTGATGCAACTACTAACTTATACACAGAACCAGGTGGGTGCTCTCCGCTGATTGCCTGGTTTAGTAAAGGTTTATGCGGATGGTTAAGTAGCTCAGTGTAGTAATCTACTGGAATATACCGCGCGAATTGCTGATTGTCATAGTTGGGTAACGATACCATTGACAGTATTTCACCAGTCTGTGGATTCATAGCTATTACGACTCCATTAGTGACTGGCTGTCCATCCCTGCTTTGATTTTCGATTTTCATACGTTGCCTTAAGGCAGCTTCAGCAATTGCTTGTAGTTGTACATCGATGGTCAACATTATGCTTCTGCCAGGTGTCGGGTTAGTCACTTCACCTATAACTCTTAATTCTAAGCCTGCTACATCTTGTTCTATTAGTTTGAAGCCATTTTGACCTGCTAGGGTATCTTGCATGTAAGCTTCTACTCCAGAGTATCCGATTTTGTCTCTAGAAGCATCGAATCCTCTTTCTGCATAAAAATCTTTTGCTGCTTCTGTAATTGGTCCCATGTATCCAATTATGTGTGCTGTAAGTGCACCTGTTGGATAATCACGCATTGGTGTAATTTGTATTCCTACACCTGGGAGGTTGCGAAGCTCCTCACTCAGTGTTAGGGCCACCTTTCTAGGTACATCTCGTGCGACAACTATTGATTCATAAGGTGCAAGTGATTCTTGTAAGAAAACCACTTCTGTAATACCAGGTGGCGGAGCATCTTCACCTATTCTGTTGCTGCTAGCATTACCTGCATCAAGAGGAGGGGTGTTAATGGGGGCTCCAGTGATTGTGGCGATTCGCTGATATATTTCCTGTAGTCTTAAGTCATCTTCAGGAAGTTCTGCTGGAGTTATGATTACATCATATGATGGTATGTTGTGCCCAAGGATTACTCCATTGCGGTCATAAATCACTCCACGCTGAGCTGGAGCATTTATTCGCGCCTGTCGGTTTTCGACTGCTAGTGCTGTGAATTCTTCATGTTCAATGACTTGCAATCGAAGTAATTGCCCAGTGAATGCTATGATTGATATGGCCATCAGGCCATATAGTGTTCCTATGCGCCAGGGAGTTATAAATGGTGATGAATTCATCTTATATGTCAATAGTACGTTGTGTTATTTTTACTGCTAACCATCGTACTGATGGCAATATCAGGATCATAACGAATACGTTAATTATGATGGAGCGTACGAAATTCTCGATTGGTAGATTTGCCCAATCAGTTCTCCAACCAGTAATAGTTAATAATAGAAAATATACTAGATAATAGATTGTAGTACCGGCTATGCCTACAGAAATCCGCAGTATGATGTGGGTTGACCAGACACGTGCTCCTGCCAAATTTGCTATAAGGCTCGCCACAGTGAGTGATATTATGTTTATTCCCATATGGGCTCCTGAGAGCGCATCGAGCATTAATCCGCCAAGTAGTGCCCACAATAAACTTTCACTGTCAGGATATGCTAGATTCCAAGACAGTACTAATACCAATACCAAGTCTAAATTGAATTTACCGTGAAAATTGAGATATGGTAAAAGGGTGCTCTGAAATATAGCTAGCAATGGAATTACTAGTAGACCGAGAATTATGTTTCTCAAAGGTCGTCTGGGACGGGAGTGCTTATAAGAGGATTGAGTTCGGTGGCAGTAAAGTCTGTAATTATCATCACGATTTCTATTTTATCTAAATTAGCCAATGGCAAAACTTCTGCCTCTTGAAAAACATCATAGGCACGACTACGTACAGAAGCTATTGCTCCAACAGGAATATTAGCTGGAAGTGAACCTCCTAGTCCGGAAGTAACAACTAAGTCACCTGCACTAATAGTAGCATCAAGTGCGATATATCTAAGTCTTAGGTCTTTGGATGCTTGTCCGAATAGTACTCCGTCAGCTCGTGAATTTTGTATTCTTACATTGACTGCCATTTGGTCGCTGTTCACAAGCAATACCTTACTAGCTCTAGGGGTCGCTTCGTTTATTATTCCGACAAGTCCTGCATCCGTTACAACCGGCATGTCACGTTGCACCCCACCAGTTGTGCCGATATCAATTATGACGTACTGCAAGAAACTGCTTGTATCTTTACCGATTACATTAGCGCTGATGTATGTATGTACATTATCTAGTTTAGTGTAATTTAGGAGTGCTGCTAGCATATCTCGTTCATACACGGCCTCGCTCAGACGTATATTCTCTGAGCGTAACAATGCAGTCTCTGCTGTTAAAGTTGCGTTGAGATTGACTAGTTCCTCGGGAGCAATTGGTTGATTGATGAAAAGAGGTTCAACTAAAGAGTATATATTGACTTGCAAAGGTGTCATAATCCTACTAATTGCACCCTTGAATTTACTTAATGACTGACTATAACTTAACGACAATAACAATATTCCGATAGCTATAATCGTTGCTGATAGAATTACATTCGTTTGTAGTTTGTTTCGATACATGGCATTGTGTGTTGACTGGATGACTCAAAGAAAACGCTAATTGCTGTCAGATAATTTGCCTCTAAAATATTCTATTGTGCGCGTTAGACCTTCCTCTAATTGCACCTGTGGTTTCCAGCGTAGCAAGTTTCCAGCTCTTGAGATATCAGGTTTACGTTGTTGAGGGTCTCCTGTTGTACGTTTGTCTTCCAAAATAGTGCCCGAAGCATTGTTTGTCAAGCTATTTATTTTGTTAGCAAACTCTAATATGGTGACTTCATGAGGGTTTCCTATATTAGTAGGTTCTGTGAGTCCCGATGACATCAGAAGAATGATTCCATCTACAAGATCATCTACATAACAAAAGCTTCGTGTTTGTGATCCATCACCATAAACAGTTAATGACCTTCCTTTTAGAGCCTGACATATGAAGTTGGGTACAACGCGCCCGTCATTTAATGCCATTCTAGGTCCATAAGTGTTGAAAATGCGTACAATTCGGGTACTAACTCCATGAGTTCGGTTATAAGCCATTGTTAACGCTTCGGCAAATCGTTTTGCTTCGTCATAAACTGAGCGTGGTCCTACTGGGTCGACATTACCCCAGTAATTTTCATTTTGAGGATGAACTAAAGGATCACCGTACACTTCTGATGTGGAAGCAAGTATAAAAAGCGCACCATATTTTTTCGCCACACCCAATGCGTTTAGGGTGCCTAATGCACCTGCTTTTAGTGTTTGAATTGGCAGCTGTAGATATCCGTTAGGTGCAGTTTGTGATGGGCTTGCCGGAGAAGCGAAATGCATCACAGCTTCTACTGGATTAGGAAGATCTATATAATCCGCTACATTTTGGTTAATGAAGCAGAACACTTTTGTATCAGTTAGGTGAGATACATTGTCAATACTGCCAGTTATCAAGTTATCTAGGACAATCACACTATGTCCATCGGCTATTAGCCGGTCACATAGATGAGAGCCGATAAAACCTGCTCCGCCTGTGATGAGTATACGCATTTTTAGTCAGTTGCTACATTAAGTGCACACTTCTGCAATTTTACCATAGCGGTCAATTTTCAAGCTAAGTACTTTCTGCGTGATCATCGACATTTGTAATCCTTTGTATTATTGAAATAGTTAACATGAATGCAAAAGCCAGGTCTATGAACCAGTAAGATGCATCGACCAATCCATGAGCAATAAAATTGATCATGGAGGCCGTTAGTCCAATAGTAAGTAACCTTAATTTAGGGTCCATAGTAGTGCTTATGGTTCGATTTGCAGTTTTAAAGAATGTGTACAGTATCCACATAATAGATGCTAGACCAGGCAAGCCCAATCTAGCGGAGAAATCAAGTATCACATTATGAGCATGAGAAATGTTGGGGTCTTGCCAGGCATCTGGAGATATGTATTTACCTCGATATGAGTAAAGAAAATTGTCAAGCCCAACTCCTGTTATAGGACTGTCGGCTATCATATTAATTGTGCTATTCCACAAATTCATACGGAAGAATGTTGGTCCGTGGGTCTGATCCGTTAGACTAGCTATACGAGGGTGTGATGAAAATACAATTAATATTGTGCAAGTGACAGCAAGTAAAACTAAGAATGGACGTATAGCTCGTTTGCCTTTGTAATAAAATATAATTGCGGTTAGGGCCGCTGGTATTCCTAACAGAAGTGCTCCACGCGAGAAACTAAGTAGTATTGCTACAAACATACAAATACTTGCTACTATATATGCTGCCCGCCGCAGTTTGCTGATGTATGGCTGCGACAAGAGTGACATAGCTATTGCAAGTGGTAGTGCTCTTCCTAGATATAAGCCCACATTATTTGGTGAACCAAAGATGCTTCTCAATCGCAATACTCCATCCTCGGCAGCAATCAAGTTGATACCAAGTGTGTATTGTATTAGTCCTATGATTGCTACTAGGAATGCCCCGATGACAAAATAGTCGCTTATTCTGACTAGATCAGTCCTGGTCAATGGTATTACGCGAACCAATAAGTAAAATAGTACGGGCTCGAGTACGATAACTCTAAATTCTGTTATTGCTGCGCCAAGTTCATTTGCGCTCAATATAGAAATCAAGGATAGAGTAGCAAAAGTTAGAACAGCTTTGTCTAGGGAACTTAGTCTCAGTCGAAATGATGATATGTCTGGACTTAATGAGCTGAGATTGATTATGTTTCGCATTAGTACAGCGGCGGTTGCTAATAAAGTGAAAACTTCTGTAGTGGAGAACATCCGTTCAAACATTGGCTTGGGATAAAGATAGAACGGTATGACTAAAGCAATCATTGCTAATGCTACATCTGGACGCAGATAAAAAAGTATCAGCAGTGCCGTCAAGCTTAGTAACGATAGTAGCAACCAAGGTGATACATAATATGCTAAAGCAGATATTGTAGTGACTGCTAGCGGCACAAATTCATTTTGGCGCACAAACAATTGAGGCAAGTTTTGTCCCCATGTCATGCCAGCTGATATCCAGAACACAGTACCTAAACAGAGTGTAATCAACATATTTACTCTATTGGTAAAGTACATAATCATATCGTTAAGGAAAGTCCGGACAGATTTGAGGTTATATATCATGTAACCACAAGCTGCCAAGAATAAAAATAATGCCCCTAGTGTGATAAAGGTGATATCATAAGCAGGTTCGTTACCGACTGAAAATCCAACAATTGCCCATTGATTCCAACCGCGGTCTGCACGTATCTTAGCTATGTGTTTTCCGGGTTTCAGATTGTTAGCTATAGGTATCAGCTCTACGTGTGTCGATAGATCAGGCGCAGTCAAAATTTGATAACTTTCTCCCTTCTGGGTAATTGGTAGCAAATTTGCAGGTTCCGAGTCTATTTCAACATATAGAGTAGCTCGGTAATTGCCACGTCTCACTATAAGACCAAATTCAGAGCCTTCAAAGGTGAAGGTTATGTTGGAATCCCCTATTTGCGGAATGTCAGCTCCTAAGTTTGAGAAACTCCACCCGTCGCTGTATTGAGCATATGGGCTTGCAGCAGGGTGTATACCGTGAGGTGCTGCACTGAGTTGGTATACTGACAAATAATTCTTCAAGTCCGTGATTGTTTTCCCATTGGCTCCTGTTGGAGTTGTCAGAGCAAAACCCCAGCGTGGATTATGGATATCAATTCCTGGATAATAATTGTCCAGTACCAATACTCCGGCCCAGGGCCATTCCCCACGCGCTCGTTCTATAGCAGCGATAGTGAAATTGGTTTGCTGTTCATCACTGACTGCTCCCCATGTGGTTTGTGGATTTGCAGCCGCCGAGGGATCGTACCATCCAAACTGGCTGGCCCACAACAATTTACTGCTATCTCCGGCCTTTTCCATTTCTTCACGAAGTAGTATAAAGCGCGAGAAATTTAGGATGCTATTGCTTAATCGACGATCGTTTGGTCCTGTATTGAATCCATAAGGTTTTCCAGATGCTGCGTCAAAATATTCTTTAGCTCCCGAGGCATACAATTGTCGTAAATAGAGAATATCATTGATATTTTCAGGGCCATTCTCTGTTGTTGGCGCCAGCCCTGCCATTAGTACAGTCGCATTTGTATCGGCCTGATGAATGAGAGGATAAATAGTTGCAAGTAGGTTGGAGTATTCCACGGCAGAGGGTGTTCTTCCCCATGCGCTTATCAAATTAGGTTCGTCCCCAAGTTGGTAAGTATCAACTTGGTCCGAGTAGCGATCAGCAAATTCGTAAGCGAATTGAGCAAATTTATTAGTTTGATCTGGTATGTTACTACTGGTTAATACTGCTATGATTTGTAGATTGTTTTCAATTACAAAATTTATCAATCTATCGGTGGCCACCCAGTCAAACTTTTCTGGTTCCCAATAGAAGGTTTGTCTGACCCATCCAAACCCTGTATTACTAATAGCATTAAGTGTTTTATCAATTGTTCCTGGCGATTCAGGAAGCAATTCAATATTAACGCCAAGCATATTGCTTGGTCTCGGATCCAGATTTGGATTAGGCAACCCCAATGAATGCCCACGGATATGAGTACGATATTGCACCAACAGTACTACAATCACTATTAGTGAGGTTAATGCTACTGCCGGTGCCAAAATTATCAGTACTCTTCGCATTTCTATTTTGCCCAACTTGGTTTACTTGTTTGGCTATCGCTGGTAAGTTGTTGGGATACTAGTGATTCATTATCTACTATCCAAAGATTGCCTCTATGTATTAGTGCAATTTGTTCGCCGTTTGGCGACCAAGTGATATTTTGTGGCTTCAGAGCTGTTTCACCTGATGTTGGAAATATAATCTTCACATTGCTGCCATCTTGTTCCATCACTGACAGTGTGTATCCACTATTGACACTTTGAAGTGGACTATTGGACTGTAAGAATGCAACTTGAAACCTATCATTAGTGATTGGCGACACTACTGGATTTGACCATATACCAGTACGTTCAGATAAGGTAGCTTGAAAGCTTTCATCTTTAGCGATTACAGCGACGTTAAATATTTGACTATCCTCGGGCAATTCAAGACCTATAGGGTCACCATGCGAAACTGTATAGATAAATTTACTATCTGGAGACCAAGTCAGTGCTGGAATCCATACCCAGTCAGTCCAAGTTTGGTAATGAGAGAAATTGGTAAGCTGTTTTTTTTCAGAGTTGATCGGATTGCTTAAATCTATGATTCCAATCCTATCTGCTTGAGCATAGGCTATGTGTACGCCGTCAGGAGCCCATGCGAATCTCATGCCATACCATCCATAACTTCCTCCTGCTGATGGTCCTATTATTGTTCTATGTACCACTTCTGTAACTGCTTCATTAAAGTTTGCTATGTGAAGATTATTATGTGCTTGCCATCCAGGTGCTGTTGTTCGAGGTTCGCCTGTGGAATATGCAATGCTGAATTGGTCTATAGGAGACCAGCCAGCCCATAGTACATTCTGTACATTCAGTGTGAATGGTTCTGAATTTGCGGTGTTGGTATCTACAACCCACAGTTCGTTGAATGTTTCCTTCAAATCTGCCTGTTGATTTGGTTTGCTAGAGTACAGCAAATATCTACTGTCGTTTGATAGTTGGAATATACGACCGTCCAGCAAGCCATTTACAGTTAGAGGCTGTCTAATTCCGCTGGATTTGCTCATGATCCATGCATTGCCTGATGATATATATGCTAGTGAGCCCTCTATGGGGACGATGGTGTACGTAGCTTGAGAACCCACCATAATGATTTCATCGATTGGTTTCTCTATAATTGTACGTCGCAATATTGCTTTAGATGTTACATTGCCGTCTTCTTTCACAATACGATAGGTTATTTGCTCTAATCCACTTGTGCCTGTTTGCAACAAGCGACTTTCACCAACAGGTAGACCATCATTGCGTACAACTTGCTTCTCGAATGGAATTACTATTTCTTCGTTTTGCAATTCCTCTGCTACTCTTATGATAGTAACGTCCATACCATCGGTGAGCAAAGTTGATTGACTCGGTAAAGTCCGATCAAGTGGGCCGATCTCTATTCCCTGTTCTGATAGTAAATCACCAACATTTGTGCTGCTTGTATCAACAGTATTTCTGACTTTGTCATGCATTAAGCTAATGGTTATAGTGTCCGAACTGGGTTGATCTACTTGTTGACAGCTTGCAAGCAGTAAAATAGACGTCAATATTATGATTCTTATGGAGCTCATGTTCATAATCGTACCATATCGTTCTTGACTAAAATGCTCACTCAAGATAGAATTCGCTGTTTCGCACCATTAGGTGTTCATGGAAATAATTTTATTTCTATTGTCGTGCTCGTGACAAGCAGCTTAAATTCACCCACGATAATCATTTGCTAAGGTGGTAGTTGATGGAAAGTACATTATTAAAAGCACAAACAAGAACTGTTATAAGTAAAGGCTTAAACCGACTTAGGCGCGACGGTCTGTTGCCAGGCGTCCTTTATGGGTCAAATGTAGACCCAGTTGCTCTACAGTTGCCTGCGCATGAAGCGGGACAGCTACTAACTAGATTGCAAGGTACAGTATTAATTGATTTAGAGGTTGATGGTCAAACTCATACGACAATTGTCCGCGAATTACAGAGAGATGTCCTAAGAGGACATCCAGTTCACGTAGATTTTATGGCAGTAGATATGGAGCAGGTTCTCACTATTATGGTGCCAATAAATCTTGTGGGAGAATCTCCTGCTGTTGCTACTGGTGAATATACAGTTATGACTAGTTTGTATGAATTAGAGGTCGAATGTTTACCAAAAGATATTATCAATATCGTAGAGGTAAGTGTGGAGGGTTTAACAGAACTTGGTGACACGATACTAGTATCTGATGTGGTTGTACCAGAAGGTATAAATATATTAACTGATTTAGAAGAAGCTGTAGCTAGAGTTGCTTATGCTGGAATTGTTGAAGTAGAAGAGGAAGAAGAGGAAGAA
>CAJWIA010000029.1 GCA_913040765.1 uncultured Anaerolineales bacterium
GTGATCCGCCAATGTCATCAATATGTCTGATATATTTTTCTGCGCGAGATTGTATCTCGTCGGTCAATGATTCTATTGCATATCCACCACCCAAAGGATCAACAATATCGGACACTCCCGATTCATGGGCAATAATTTGTTGCGTACGAAGAGCAATTTGTGCAGCTGAAGCGGTAGGAAGAGCAAGTGCTTCATCCATTGAATTAGTATGAATACTCTGCGCACCACCAAGCACTGCTGCTAGGGCCTGGATAGCCACTCTGGTTACATTGTTCTCAGGCTGCTGAGCAGTAAGTGTACTACCACCAGTCTGTACATGAAAACGCATCATCTGACTTTTGGGGTCTTCACAATTAAACCTATTCCTGATTATTTCCGCCCACATGCGCCTAGCAGCTCTGAATTTAGCAATCTCCTCTAGAAACTGATTGTGTGCATTGAAGAAAAAGCTTATTCTCGGAGCGAAATCGTCAATTTTCAATCCTGATTTTATTGCCGCCTCTACATAAGTGATAGCATTTGCCAATGTGAATGCTACTTCCTGAACAGCAGTACTACCTGCCTCACGTATATGATAACCAGAAATACTGATAGTGTTCCAGTAAGGTAAATGTTGATCACAATATCTAAACACATCAGTCACTAATCGCAGCGAGGGTACTGGCGGGAAAATATACGTACCACGAGCCAGATATTCCTTGAGAATATCGTTTTGTATAGTGCCACGCAGTTTATTGATCTCAACTTGCTGGCGCTTACCAACCGAGATATACATAGCCAGTAAAATTGCTGCTGGTGCATTAATAGTCATGCTTGTGCTAACTTTATCTATTGGGATTCCTTCAAATAAACGCTCCATGTCATCCAACGTTGATATAGATACACCAACTTTACCAACTTCTCCTTCAGCCAAAGGATCATCAGGATCATAGCCAATCTGAGTAGGTAAATCGAAAGCCACAGAAAGTCCGGTCTGTCCTTGCTCCAGCAAAAACTTAAATCGCCGATTGGTTTCGTCAGCGCTAGCATAACCAGCATATTGCCTCATTGTCCAATGGCGCCCACGATACATTGTGGGATAAATACCACGTGTGTAAGGATACTCACCAGGCATTCCTAGTTCGTCTACAGAGTAATCAGATTCCTCTTTGGACAAAAATACTCTTTCCAAGGGTATTCCAGACGAAGTAGAAAATTTAGTACGGCGTTCTAATTTCTTCTTTAATCTGGTTTTGTCTTTTCTAGAATTACAATTGGTCATTGGTCATCTAACGGTGAGAGTACTAACATAACCTCATCCTGCTGAATCGTATCTTCCGGATTTACTTGTATACGAAGAATAGTTCCATCATGCGGAGACTTGAGCTCATTTTGCATCTTCATCGATTCTAAAACCACTAGAATATCACCCTGACTGATTTCTTGACCTTCCTTAACTGGAACTGACACAACTAATCCAGGCATTGGGGCTTTCAAATAATAATCTCCCTTAGTGGCTATTCCAGCTCCACCAAGCTTCATCAACCTCTGAGACCGCTCGTCCTCTATTTCGACCATATACAGGTCACCTTTATGAAGAACTTGCCAACCATCATCAGTACCCTCAATATGACCCTCATATGAATTTCCACCAATTAACAATGAATATAACGGCCCATTACCTACTGCTCTGAAGTCTATTTCATGTCTCTGACCATCAACAGTCACATAGCTATCTTCATTGATAACCACCTCAAATGTTGTCTCATTAACTGTAGCCAAATACTTCATCTATGCATCCTTTCCCAACGTCCAACCCATTTCCAGTTGGACGTATCTCGTTCGCCTCGTTGAACTACATGAGCAGCTTGTTGGCGATACTGATGTGCAGCTAAAGCTGCAAAAACAGCAGCAATTTCATCGTCAGTGTCTGATCTGTCTCCCAGACTAAAATCATCGTCCACAAAGCTTGTATTGAATTGTCCAGCCATAAACCTATGTGAATTAAGCAACTTTTGGTGAAACGGAATTGTAGTTTTAACTCCAACTATACGGTATTCCTCTAATGCTCTTCGCATGCGCAATAGCGCCTCTCCCCTGGTTTTACCTGAACAAATCACCTTACTAATCATCGAATCATAATGAGGAGAAATAGTGTACCCAGGATATACACCTGTATCTACTCGAACCCCGGGTCCGGTAGGTACTATGTTGGTATTAATAGTACCAATGGATGGTATAAAATCGCGATATGAATCCTCGGCATTTATGCGACACTCAATTGCCCATCCTTTCAATTCGATTTCATGCTGCTTACGACTAAGTCTACGGTTTCTGGCTATACGAATCTGCTCTTTCACTATATCCACTCCAGTAACTATCTCAGTGACTGGATGTTCCACTTGAAGTCGCGTATTCATTTCAAGAAAATAATAATTCCTATCTTCGTCCAACAGAAATTCGACAGTACCAGCATTGACATAATCAACCGACTTAGCAGCAAGACAAGCAACTTCTCCCATGCTAGTCCGCAAATCGATATCATCTGAAAGTACGACCGATGGAGCTTCTTCCAAAAGTTTCTGATGTCGTCGCTGAATAGAACACTCCCGTTCTCCCAAATGGATCACATTACCATGATTGTCAGCCATTATCTGAAATTCTATATGCCGGGCACCTTGTATCAATTTCTCTAGATAGACACTTCCATCACCAAAGGCAGCTTCCGACTCTCGACGGGCTTCGGATAGGGCATTGATCATAAAGCTCTGATCGTTAGCTCGTCGCATTCCTTTTCCTCCACCTCCCGCAGCAGACTTAATTAACAATGGAAATCCGATTTTCGCTGCAATTGCCACTATTTCTTCATCTCGAAGACTACTTTCGCCTTCTGTTCCAGGAACGACAGGTACTCCTGCTTTTCGCATAGCACTACGAGCCACAACCTTGTCACCCATAATTGCAATAGCATGAGGCATAGGACCAATAAAAGTTAATCCAGCATCTATACAGGCCTGAGCAAATTCATGATTTTCTGCTAAGAAACCATATCCCGGATGAACTGCATCCACCTCTGCCACCCTAGCTACATTCAAAATCTTTTCTATGTTTAGATAAGAGTCTCTAGCCTGAGCTTGACCAACGGAATAGGCTTCGTCAGCGTAGTAAACATGCATAGCATGTCGATCGGCTTCTGAGAAAATGGCCACCGTTCTCAATCCGAGCTCATGGCAGGCACGGATTACGCGCACTGCAATTTCTCCTCTATTTGCGATCAGGACTTTCTGTAACATAAAATTAGAGTGGGATATTGCCGTGTTTTTTGGCTGGATTTGTATCGCGTTTGTTAGAGAGCATCTCTAACGCATTAATTAATCTAGGGCGTGTCTCATGAGGTTCTATAACATCATCTATATAACCCCTGCCAGCGGCAACGTATGGATTGGCAAAAGTATCACGATACTCCTTAACCAACTCTTCTTTGCGTTTATCTGGATCTGACGACTCTGCTAATTCTTTGCGAAATATAATACTTACAGCTCCTTCAGGACCCATAACTGCGATCTCCGCCGATGGCCAAGCCAAGTTAACATCTGAACGTATATGTTTGCTATTCATAACATCATACGCCCCTCCATATGCTTTACGTATGATCACTGTTATTTTCGGCACAGTTGCTTCACAAAACGCAAAAAGTAACTTTGCGCCGGAGCGGATAATGCCTCCATGCTCTTGCGCAGTTCCAGGTAAGAATCCAGGTACATCCACCAAAGTTATAAGTGGTACATTAAAAGAGTCACAAAAACGTACAAATCGGCTGGCCTTGTCAGAAGCATCTATATCTATCACTCCTGCAAGATGAGAGGGTTGATTAGCAACAATACCCACGCTATGACCCCCAAGTCGAGCAAAACCCACTACTATATTTGCAGCATAGTCCGACTGAATCTCAAAGAAATCTGACTCATCTACCACTAAACTAATGATATCTTTCACATCGTACGGTTTATTAGCATTGTCTGGCACAATTGTATCCAGAGCAATCTCGCTTCTAAGGGGGTCATCATTACTTTCTATAAATGGGGGATCTTCCATATTGTTTTGAGGCAGATATCCCAAAAACACTCTCATAAGAAATAAGCAGTCGGCCTCTGATTCTGCAACATAATGACATACACCAGAAATTTTCGAATGCACACTTGCACCACCAAGATCTTCGAAAGAAACATCCTCGTGAGTAACAGTTTTGACAACATCAGGGCCTGTAACAAACATATAGGATGAATTTTTCACCATAAAGATGAAGTCAGTCAATGCGGGAGAGTAAACAGCACCCCCAGCACAAGGACCCATAATTGCACTGATCTGTGGAATCACGCCCGAAGCTAAAGTATTACGCAGAAATATATCAGCGTACCCTCCTAAAGACACTACCCCTTCTTGAATTCTAGCACCGCCAGAGTCATTCAAGCCAATTAACGGTGCACCATTCTTCATAGCCATATCCATGATCTTACATATCTTTTCAGAATGGACCTGCGATAACGAACCTCCGAAAACAGTAAAATCCTGGGAATAAACATATATAAGTCTACCTTCGACAGTTCCCCAACCGGTTACCACACTGTCTCCGAGAACTTGCTTCTCTTCCATCCCAAAATCACGCGCACGATGTGTAACAAACATATCCAATTCGTGAAATGAGTCTTTATCCAGCAGCAAATCAATACGTTCACGAGCAGTCAATTTACCACGCTCATGTTGTTGATTTATGCGTTCAGATCCCCCACCGAGACGAGCCTCTTCTTTCAATAACCGTAACTTTTCGATTGATGTTTTATTTTTCATTGGTAATTTACCATTACTATAGAAACTAATACTTAGGTCACTATGATTATATCCAGCATCTCACTATTAATATACTTATCATTCCACTAATAATATCAATATAATTAACACGGATGAAATGACCTAAGTTACGACTCATTGTACTATTCACTAAATTCATCTGGTTGTAGCGAAATTCTCTATAGTTGGTATATGCAGGTAATCGAGTCGTCTACTCTTGCCATTCCGGTTGTCTCTTTTCGAGAAAAGCACATATACCTTCTTGAGCATCAGCATGAATAGCATTAGTCACCATAACCTCTCCTGCATAAACATATGCTTGTTTCTGTGCCATATCTAATTGTCGATAAAATGCTTGTTTGCCAATACCTACTGTAAAAACGCTATGATTACATATGCGTTCTGCGAGACTCCTAGTTTCAGTTTCTATCTCTTCGCTGGCAACCACACGATTTACAAGTCCACACAATTGAGCTTCCTCAGCCGAAATAGGATCGCCCGTCAACAACATTTCCATCATTTTCTTGCGGTGCATGTTACGACTAACAGCTACCATCGGTGTTGAACAAAACAATCCTATAGACACACCAGGGGTAGCAAATTTCGCGTTTTCAGCAGCAACCACAAGATCGCAGCTCGCTACGAGTTGACATCCGGCAGCTGTAGCTGTACCTTGAACCTGAGCAATGACAGGCTGCGGAATATTTTGTATCGACTCCATCATCTTAGTACAAATATCAAACACCTTGCTATAAAACTCGGTTGTCTTCCCGGTAAGTTCCTGCAAATCATGTCCCGCACAAAAAGAGGGGCCATTTCCCTGCAATATTACTACTGCTACATCCTTGTGTTCACCAATTGATTGAAAACACCTTGTTAGCTCTTCCATATGCGAAATCGAAAGTGCATTGCGCTTAGCAGGTACATTCATCACTACATGAGCTATTCTATCGGTAACATCAACTAGGATATGCTGGTAAGTTTGTTGTTGTACATCTTCCATATTCCGACTCCTTTGCTGGCTACAGCAAAATCAATCAATGATTTGTTTTGACTATTCCAATATTTTGAAAATAGATATAGTTTGCCGTAAAAATTATAGCATGCACCCATTTCTAAACGCTTTTAAACACTAATATTGATGAGTGTTGGTATATAGAAATACTCATCAACATGTTACACTAATTGTATGTGAGCCTTTGTAAATCATTTGAAAGGAGATCACCAATGAATTATAGATATCTTGGTCAAACCAAGTTGCATGTGTCTGAACTATGTCTAGGAACTATGCAGTTTGGTTGGTCGGTCAGCAAAACCGATTCGTTTGACATCATTTCCGAATCTATTGAGCATGGAATAAATTTTATTGATACTGCCAACATATATTCGCAATGGGCTGAAGACAACCCTGGAGGTACTGCGGAAACAATAATAGGTCGTTGGTTAAGGAAAACCAGTGTGCCTCGCGACAAACTTATTATTGCAACCAAGGTACGTGGTCAGATGGGTAAAGACCCTAATAATCAAGGTCTAAGCAAATCGCACATTGTGCAAGCAGTGGAAGATTCTTTACGACGTTTACAGATTGATACTATAGACTTATATCAAACCCATTGGCCAGATGAAGATATTAGCATTGATGAGACCCTCGCCGCAATGGACACATTGGTCAAGCAAGGAAAAGTACGCTATATTGGTTGCTCCAACTATACAGCTAGGTCTCTAATAGAGGCATTATGGAGTAGTGAAAAAAACAATACTGTTCAATTTCACAGTCTGCAACCTCATTATTCACTAGTCAATAGGACAGAGTACGAAAGTGACTTGTCCTCTGTATGTAAACAATACAAATTGGGGGTTATACCCTATAGTCCACTTGGCGGAGGATTTCTCACTGGAAAATATCACGCCAACAAACCTCTACCAAAGAGCGTTAGGGCAAATAAAGCACAGCACTATATGAGTGAAAAAAACTTTCAACTAATTAGAACATTAGAATCAGTAGCACAACTTCGGAATAAATCTATTTCGCAAATAGCATTAAGCTGGCTGTTATCACAGCATGAAGTTACAGCTCCCATCATTGGGCCTCGTACAATCACCCAACTACACGATAACTTAGGATCGGTAGAGTTCCAATTAACCAAACCTGAACTTGAGAAAATAGATAAAGCAAGTACATAACTCTAATCTCTATTCATATCTCTTCAATAACTTCCGTAATCAGAAAATCTATATCAAAAATTTAGTTCAAGACAAGTCAACATTGTCTCTTGCAATACTAAAAATACTATCTAACATATCAGGTGTGAGACGTCCAGTTTGCGTATTTTGTCGACTAGGATGATAGGATGCCAATAATCTTGGAAACTCATCACCTAAATTGATTATTTCTCCATGACCAAACTTAGGTCTAGGTGTTGGAATAACGGCACCACGTTCACCCAAAACTTTCAATATCTGGTCGAAAGCAAGTTTTCCTACAGGAATAATGATTCTCAAATGCTTAAGTAAGTCTAATTCTATATGTAAGAAGCTGGCACAATTGTCAATCTCGCGCCGCATAGGTTTATTGCCTGGAGGTGCACATCTAGCAATGGATGTCATAAATACACCTTGTAGCTCAAAACCATCCCCACTATATCGTGAAGTAGGTTTGTTGGCATAACCAGACCTATAGAGTGCCGATGCAAGAAAATCTGAAGCACCCATACCATCCATTCCATCGCCTGTAAACATTCGTCCTGTACGATTTGCACCATGTGCGGCTGGTGCTAAACCTACGATCAATATCTTTGCTGCAGGATCACCGAATCCTGGTACCGGTTTGCCCCAGTACTCATCTTTTAGATACATCTTTTTTTTGATTACGGCCACTTCTCGACAATAATCAATGAGACGAGAACATCTTATACAGCTTGTGATTTCTTCAGACAAATCTACAAACCGTTGCATTCAATCCTCTAACATTTATAGAAGATATTGACAATTAAACTAAAACAAAAACATTTACACTTGAAAAATCTTTTCATTCTCTAACAGGCGTCCAGCCATTATCATCACGTACCCATGTGATTTTACCAAGTTGATTAAATTCCCCAGCACTTGTACTAGTGTACATTCCAGCAAATATATATTTGTAGTCACTTCTTGATATATCAATGATCGTGTGAGAGTCGCACACCACTTCTTCTGTATTCCAGCTACTTGTTGGACGCCAATTTTCAATAGGTGCATAATGATCAGATGACGCCACAAGTTGCTCAGGTACAATAATTTCTTCCACAACCGCAAGATGCACAAATGTACTGTAATCAATTTCGGTTGGCACTAAGGTGCTCCAACAGAGCATTACATCTAATTGAGTATTGCTCTCATTAAAGGTCCAACCTTGTAGGTATATATTGTTTCCCAATTTAATTGTGTGTTTATTATCAACTAACATAGGTAACTCATTTCGGCTAATTGCAATCCATCCATAACCTGCAGAGCTAATATATGGCTGATATCCTAGAACATTCGTCCACCAATCTGGACCAAATCCATAAATTGAATCAGTGTTTGTGTATATCGTAATATCCCGCTCCAGTATCTGTGACCAATTTTCAGCATGGTGCAATATATTCCATCCCGGATAAATTCCATCAACTTGGGTTGCGTACGACAGGGCGAAGTGACGTCTACCCCATGGTGACATAATAGTAGCACTATCTGGGGCTTTCAATTCAGTTAGTTCAGAGATTACCTGCAAACCAGATGGGTCACGAGTTATATCAAGTACTAATGGTCTATTAACCACAACAAACCAGTACGAAACAGATAGCATTACTACCAGTACAATCATATTAAGATATCGCAATTTGCGACCAATTCGCGCAATACCTACTCCTGAAACCATCAATGTGCTAATGACTACTATCATGGAGATTTGATCGAAAAGTCCTGTCCTAGGCAAACAAGCAGCGAATAGCACATACGCAATAGCAGTTAAAACAAATAACCATATTCTCCTATGGAAGGGTCTAACCAATGCAAAAGGTAATCAAAATACTACTAACAATATTCCCGACCACAGAAATTCCTCATTGACTATTTGTACAAATTTATACGCAGCAGAAATAAGTTCATCAATGTCTGTCGGTAGACCCTGTAAACCACTGGCTTCCTTTGCCCAGAAAATTGACCAAAAACCTTCCCAAGAGTTAGGATCACCATATATCCATTGAGATCCATTTGAAGCACGTCTAATAATATCAAGATAAGGCAAAAAACCAACTGCAAACATTGCTATAGCTATCACACCCCAACGGATAAGATTATTGCCACGAGGCATTAGTGGCCATAACCACACTGCAAGCACTGGAAGCATGGGTGCAAACAATCTATGGTGTGCACACCCTAAACCTGCTACTAGTGCTAGAATCCACCCCATTTTATCTGACCAACCGCCCTCAAGCTTGAGTGCAATATACAGAGCAAGCAATAAAAGAAAAATCCACAAACTGTAAACCTCAGCTATTGAGGCATGAATCCACATATTTTTAGTCAGACCAATCACTACACCAAAGCCAGCTGCTAACACAGGTGGTACTGACATTTTCAACAGTATCATCACTACAAGAATTACTGATCCAACTGCCCAAAACAAGGAAAATAACGATGCTCCAGCAGTAGGTGCCACGCCTACATAATCCAACATCGTCACTACAGGAGATCCCAACATCATATAGAGAGGCGTACCTGTAGGATGTACTGTGCCCCACAAAGACATAGCAACTTGATATTCACCTATATCAACTGCGTAACGTAGATCACTTCCATTTATATCCCACATTAGTGTGGAAAAGTAGAAACAAGCGACAACGACAGCTGTGATAGCACTACAGGAAAACTTTGTGGGCAAAGATTGTAATTTCATTGTATATACTTTATTGGGGTCAGGTTGTAGGTGGCACACCAAATCCACCACCACCTGGGGTATGTATGCTTATTATGTCACCATACCTTACATTTATACTAGTTTTTCCAGCCAAAACTGTTTCTACGCCATCGCGAACAAGATAATTACGGCCTAGCATGCCAGAATTACCACCACACAACCCATACGGAGCAAATATTCGTCGATCCGACAATATCGTAACCTGCGCCTCAGTCAATACCTCTATTTCTCTTATAATGCCATCGCCACCTCGATAAACACCCGCTCCACCCGAACCACGTCTTACTTCATAACGTCGAATCCGCAAAGGATAAGCATATTCTAATGCCTCTACAGGAGTATTAAGTGTATTAGTCATATGTGTATGAATAGCATCATCACCATCATTTGTAGGACACGCACCCATACCACCTCCAATAGTCTCGTAATAAGCAAAAGGAGTTGGGTTAGCAATTCGCAAGTCTAAACCGCCTATAGTGAGATTATTCATAGTTCCCTGACTTGCAGCCGGCACTTTATCTGGACATACCTGTGACAAAGCTCCCAAAAGTACGTCCGTTATACGTTGTGACGTTTCAACATTACCACCAGCCACAGCAGCAGGCATCCTAGCATTCACTACAGTACCTTCCGGTGTAATTACATCTATAGGAAGTAAACAACCACTGTTTGTAGGAATATCATCTTCTAAAAGACTTCGAAAAACGTACATAGTAGCTGCTAAAGTAATGGCTCGAGTAGCATTTATACTACCAGCCACCTGCGGAGATGTACCAGAAAAATTCACTTGTACTTTATCACCATTGATAGTTATACACACTTGAATCTTAACTTCATCAATATTAACACCGTCATCATCCATTACATCACTAAAACTATAGGTGCCATCAGGCAATGAAGATATCAACTGACGCATCGTACGATCAGAATATTCAATTAGACTTTTCATAGCAGTAGTTAAATGATTAGGACCATACCTTGCCACCAATTCTGCGATTCTGTCTACACCCCTAAGATTTGCTGCGATTTGAGCGCGAATGTCACCAGCCCGTTCTTTAGGAGTACGAACATTTGCAAGCAACAATTCCAGTACAGCTTCATTGGTGTAGCCTTGTGCCACTAGCTTAATTGGTGGAATTATCATACCCTCCTGAAATATTTCAGTTGAAATAGGCATTGAGCCAGGTGACATTCCCCCAATATCAGAATGATGA